>DYLA01000018.1:0-1162 GCA_020722265.1 Anaerolinea sp. | reverse complement strand
CGACCGGCAGCGCAGGCGCTTCCGCGACGACCGGCGCGGCGGGCTGCTCTTCGACAACTGCCAATGGCAATTCCGCTGGCGCTTCGGGAACCGCTGGCGCGGGAACAATCGGCTTACGCTCGCGTCGCTTTTCCTTCTTCGATTTCTTTGCTTCTGGTGCCGGCAGCGCGGCGGCGATCTGCTCCTTTGCGCTCATGCGCTTCATAAACCGCTCGACCTGCCCGGCGGTGTCCACGATGCGTTGTTCGCCGGTGAAGAACGGGTGACATTTATTGCAAACGTCAACATGGATCTCTTTCTTGGTCGAGCCGGTCGTCCACGTGTTGCCACACGCGCACGTCACGACGGCGTCCGGATACCATGTTGGATGAATACCTGGCTTCACGATACTCCCTCTCGTCGGCGTCGAGGAATCACTCGGCAACCGGATAGACGCTGACCTGTTTTTGATTTCGGCTGAATGGTTCAAACTTGATGGTGCCATCAATGCGCGCGTAGAGCGTATCGTCCTTGCCCAAGCCAACGTTCAAGCCGGGACGAATGCGCGTGCCGCGCTGGCGAACGATGATCGTGCCGGCGTTCACCCGCTCGCCATCGAAGCGCTTGATGCCCAAGCGCTGCGCGTTGCTATCACGCCCGTTGCGCGAGGTGCCGCCCCCTTTTTTGTGCGCCATTTCTATCTCCGTTCTAGGTCCGAATTTCGGAAATTTCCAGCCGAGTGAACAATTGCCGATGCCCCTTGGTCTTGCGGCGGCGATGCTTGTTGCGGTAATCGAAATGCACGACCTTTTTGCCTTTGCCCGCGCCCACCACTTTGGCGACGACCTGTGCGCCGGGCACCATCGGCTTGCCGACAAGCACCTTTCCCTCCTGCTCGACCATCAGCACGTCGCCCAAGGTCACCGTCTCGCCGACGGCGTTCGGCAGATGTTCCACCTGGATTTGGTCGCCTACACTCACGCGATATTGCTTTCCGCCCGTTTTGAGTATTGCGTACATTCGTCCTCCAACTGTCAGTCAACGGCGAGTGATTATACTTGCGAACTCGCTTTTTGTCAAAAAACAATTCTCTGGCGATTACCCACCAGTCCATTGCAGGCGGGGCAACAGACAATTTAAGATAAGAACTACAGCAATTTCTGGTGTTTTTTGCACTGGCTAC
>DYLA01000017.1:5584-26739 GCA_020722265.1 Anaerolinea sp. | reverse complement strand
GGGCATCAAGTGCACCAGTTTTGACGTCTCCACGATTGAATGTAGCGTTACCCGCTATCCTACTGACCTCTGACTATTGATTACTGACCACGAGGTGCCTATGAATTTCGGAATTCCCAAAGAAGTTCGTGAACTAGAAAACCGGGTAGGTATCACGCCCGCGGGCGTACACGCCCTTGTCGAAGCCGGGCACACCCTCTACGTCGAACGCGGCGCGGGAGTGGGTGCAGGATTCAGCGACGAAAACTATCGCGCGATGGGCGCGACCATCGTCTACTCGGCGGAGGAAGCGTACGGGCGCGCCGATGTCGTCGCCAAGGTGACGCGCCTCACCGCTGCCGAACACGCGCTCTTGCGCCACGGACAGACTATTCTCTCATTCACTCACCTTGCCGTTGCCTCGCCCGATTTGCTCGCCGCGCTGCGCGAGCGCGCCATCACCGCGATTGCCTACGAGATGATCCAGACCGACGAGGGTGGGCTGCCAGTCTTGCAAACCTCGTCCGAAGTCGCGGGGCGGCTCGCGCCGATCATCGCCGGCGAGTTACTTGCCAGCACGCGCGGCGGGCGCGGCATCCTGCTGAGCGGCGTGCCGGGCGTACCGCCGGCGGCCGTCGTCATTCTGGGCGCGGGAGTAGTCGGCTTGAACGCCACGCGCGCGTTCCTAGGCTTGGGGGCCCAAGTGACGGTCCTCGACCGCAACCCCGCCAAGTTGCAGCATCTCGACGAGATGTTCGGCGGACAGGTGACGACATTGTACGCGACGCCGTACAACATCCGGCGCGTAGTGGGCTTTGCCGATGTGCTGGTGGGCGCCGTGTTGGCGACCGGGCAGCGCGCGCCGATTCTGGTCACGCGCGATATGGTCAAGACGATGCGCCCGCGCGCGGTCATTATGGACTTTTCGATTGATCAAGGGGGATGTGTAGAGACGAGCCGCCCCACGACACACCGCAGTCCCACCTTCGTCGAAGAAGGCGTCATCCACTATTGCGTCCCGACGATTCTCTCGCTCGTCGCGCGCACGGCGAGCCACGCCTTGCTCAACGCCGCGCTCCCGTACCTCTACAACATCGCCACCTTCGGCGTGGACGAAGCGATTCGCCGCGACGCCGCGTTGGCGCGCGGCGTCAACGTATGGCACGGCCAAGTAGTGAACCCGCAAATCGCCGAGGCGCTCGGCATCGCCGTAGAAGCAGCGGGCTGGACGACGCCAACCGAAAAGTGAGGGACGCGATGTATCGAAACCAAGCCGTATCCGCACCGGAAGCGGTGCAAGCGATTCAATCGAATCAGCGCATCTACGTCGGCGGAGGAGCGGGTGCGCCGCACGTCTTGCTCGATGCGCTCGTGCAGCGCGCCGATGAATTGCGCAACGTCGAACTCACGCACGTTCTGATTTTCGGTGCGGCGCCGCACCTCGCGCCCGAGTACGCCGCAAGTTTTCGGCATCGCGCCCTCTTCATCGGCGACAACTCGCGCGCGGCGGTCCAGTCCGGGCGCGCGGACTTTATGCCGATCTTCCTCTCCGAAATCCCGGGCTTGTTCCGTAACGGCGCGCTGCCGCTCGACGTCGCGCTGATTCAAGTCTCGCCGCCGGACGAACACGGCTTTTGTTCATTCGGCTGCGAGGTCGGCTGCACCAAGCCTGCCGCCCAAGCCGCCAAGGTCGTCATCGCGGAGGTGAATCGCCGGATGCCGCGCACGCTGGGCGATTCGTTCATTCACTTTAGCAAACTGAACTATATCGTCGAGGTGGACTATCCCTTGCCGGAAGCGCCGCAAGCCGGTTCCTCGGAGGCGCACCGGCAAATCGGCAAGTTGATCGCGGAAATGATTCCCGACGGCGCGACGCTCCAACTCGGCATCGGTTCGATTCCGGACGCGGTGTTGAGCCAACTCGGCGATCATCGCGATCTCGGCGTGCACACCGAACTCTTCTCCGACGGCGTGATTGATCTGGTCGAGCGCGGCGTCATCACGAACGAAGCCAAGACCCTGCATCGCGGCAAGATCGTCGCTGGTTTTTTGTTCGGCTCGCAGCGGCTGTACGATTTCGCGCAGGACAATGCGATGATCGAGTTGCATCCGTCGGATTACGTGAACGACCCGTTCGTCATCGCACAGAACGACCGGATGATTTCGATCAATTCCGCCATCGAAGTGGACATCACCGGGCAGGTGTGCGCGGATTCGATCGGACCCGCGCTGTACAGCGGCATCGGCGGGCAGTTGGACTTTGTGCGCGGCGCGGCGCGCGCGCGGGAGGGCAAGCCGATCATCGCGTTGCCGGCGACCGCGAAGGACGGCAAGTTGTCGCGTATCGTCGCGCAACTCAAACCAGGCGCGGGCGTCGTCACTTCGCGCGGCGATGTCCACTACATCGTGACCGAGTACGGCGTGGCGTACCTCTACGGCAAGTCGCTGCGCGAGCGCGCGCAGGCGATGATCGCGATTGCCGCGCCGCAGTTCCGCGAAGAACTGGAACGGTACGCGCACCAACACAATTATTTGTGAAAGAAATCCTCCGCCGGGGGGACCTGACGGAGAATAGTGGCGAAGGACTAGTGATGCACGCGAGGATTTGGGGTATAGTAGAGCCGATGAAATTCTGGAGAGGTTTTGCTCCCGCGCTGATCCTGCTGCTCGTCGCGGTCGCGCGCGTCTCGCCGGCGTTGGCGGACGGAGGGGACGCCGCGCGCGGCGCGGCGGTGTACGCGCGACACTGCGCCGCGTGTCACGGCGCGCGCGGCGAGGGAGGCATCGGTGCGACGCTGGCGAAGGAGTTTGCCAGCGTCCAGGGGGACGCGTTTCTATCCGCGACGATTGCGCGCGGCATCGCCGGCTCCAAGATGCCGGCATGGTCGCGGGCGTATGGCGGTCCGTTGACGAACGAAGAGAGCCTAGATGTCGTCGCCTACGTGCGCGCGCTGTCCAAACCCACGCCGCCTACGCCGTCGCCGTCGGTTGAGCCGGCCGCAGGCAGCGCGGGCGCGCTCGTTGGCGCGGGGCTGCTCGGCGTCACCGCGCTGGTCTTTCTCGGCGTCCTGTTGGGCACGCGAGAGCGGGGCTAGTTCGGCGAGTAGAATCCAGGGGCAGGGGAGATGGGTCTCTTCTGCTGTTGTATCGCGCCAAAGCCGGCGGACGCGATCAGGTCACGGTAGCATAGCCGAGGAGAGCAGGCGGCAGGAGGGGAAGGAAGATGAAACGTTGGTTGAGCGCGCCCCTAGCGCGCGTGCGCGCCTATATCGCGGGACCGCGTCGAAGTGCCTTGGTGAGCGCGGCAATTGCCCTCCTCGTTCTCGCCATCGTTTGGGGAGCCGCCTCGGTGTGGTACCGGGAACGCTTGCTAGAAAATGAACGGCAACGCGTCGCCGCGCAACTGATCGCGTACGACATCGCGTTGACGACGGTGGTGAACGAGCGCGTCGCGCTGCTGGGCGCGCTGGCGGCGTTCGCGCAATCCCATTCCGAAGCGGACCTCGCGACCGATTTCGAGCCATTCGTCGGCGCGCTGTATCCCAATGCTCCCGGCGTCCGCAGTTTCGCGCTCGCGCCGGGCGGGACAGTGCGCTACGTCTATCCGCTGATGGGGAACGAAATTCTGCTGCACCACGACTGGCTAAACGACGAGCGCGCCGTCGTGCGCGCGGACGTGTTGCGCGCGGTGCAGTCGCGCCGCGTCGTGCTGAGCGACCCGTACGAGTTGCGGCGCGGGGGTCAGGGGGTCGCGGTGTATCTGGCGGTCTATCACGACGACGCGTTTTGGGGCTTGGTTTCGATCACACTGGATCTGCCGGCGATTGTCACAGAAGCGGGCTTGGATGTGCGGCGAGACGACTTGGAATTGGCGATGTGGGACCATCAGGGTGTGCCGTTCTTCGGCGAAAGCGCGCTCGCACGCGCCAACCCGGCCGTTCATCGCGTCAATTTGCGGGATTTCTATTGGGAACTCGCTGGCGTTCCTCGCGTCGGTTGGGACGCAGCGATTCGAGAGCGGCTGCTCCTTTTCCAGGTGCTGATCGGTTTCATCGGCGTTTTGGTCGTCGGACTGACTTGTCTCATTGTCAACCGGCAGGCGCGTCTGGAGCACCACGTCCGCGCGCGGACGGCGGAGCTGGCAGCAAGCGAGCAGCGCTATCGCGATGTGTTCGACACCGCGCCGTTGGCGTTCGTGCTCTGGGATCGCGAGTGCCGGGTCACCGATTGGAATCGGCATGCGGAACAAGTCTTTGGCTGGTCGCGCGCGGAAGCAGTGGGGCGGAACTTTTTCCAGTTTCTGATTCCCGAGTCGGCGCGCCCCCAAGTCGAAGCAGTCGTCGCGCGTCTTCGGGAGGGGAAATTACCTAGCCACAGCGTCAATGAAAATCTAACCAAGGAGGGGCGCATTATCCTTTGCCAGTGGGAAAACACCCTGCGCTATGATGCCGCAGGCAATTGGGTCGGCGCAACTTCTCTGGGGCTCGATATTACCGCGCGCCAGCGCGCCGAAGCCGCGCTGCAAGAATACTCGCATCGCTTGGAACAAATGGTAGACGAACGCACGCGCGAACTGCGCGACGCGCAGACACGACTCCTCCAGCAGGAACGCCTCGCCATACTAGGGCAACTCGCCGGCGGCATCGCACACGAACTACGCTCGCCGCTCGGCGCGATCAAGAACGCGGTGTACTATCTGCGCACGTCCCTCGCCGAGCCCCCGGCGGATGCGCGCGAAATGCTGCAAATCCTCGATCAGCAGGTGGACGCCAGCGCGCGCATCATCAGCAGTCTGCTCGATTTCGCCCGCCCCAGGGAGCCGGTGCTGCGACAGGTGGATGTGCGCGAGGTCGTCCACGCCGCGCTGCGCCAAGCCGATTTGCCGGCGAACGTCGCGGTCCACACGCAGTTCGCCGACGAACTGCCGCCGCTCACGGTGGATGCGGAGCAACTGCACATCGTTTTCGACAACCTGATTCGCAATGCGGCACAAGCGATGCCGGCGGGCGGGGAGTTGACCATCAGTGGTCAGCGGTCAGGGGTCAGCGGTCAGCCGTCTGCAATTGAAATTCGCGTCAGCGATACCGGCGTCGGGATCGCGCCGGACGCGCTGGACCAAGTCTTTCAACCGTTGTACACTACCAAAGCCAAGGGCATCGGTTTGGGCTTGCCGCTGTGCAAGATGATCGTCGAGGCGTACGGGGGCGAGATTGCCGTCGAGAGTCAAATCGGCAAAGGCGCGACTTTCACCGTCCGGTTGCCGTTGGGAGAAAGAAGGAATCATCCGGCGGAAGGAACGTGAGCAGTCACCAGGAGACGAAAATGAATGACCATCCCAGCATCCTCATCGTTGACGACGACGACGGCATCCGCCGCACGCTCGAAATGATTCTGACGAAGAAGGGCTATCGGGTGTTCACAGCGGCGGACGGCGAAACTGCGCTCGCGCTGGCACAAGAGCGGTTCTTCAACCTCGCGCTGCTGGACATCCGGTTGCCGGATATGACCGGCCTGGATCTGCTCGCGCAACTCAAGGCGCTTCATCCCGATTTGGAAGCCCTCATCATCACTGGCTATGCCACGCTGGAGAGCGCGATACAGGCATTGGTCAATGGCGCGTATCACTATTTTATCAAGCCGCTCAACGTAGACGAATTGCTCGTCACGCTGGAAAAAGCGTTGCACAAGCAACAACTCGTCATCAAGAATCGCGCACTGCTGACCGCGCTTCGGCAAGAATTGGAAGAACGCAAGCGCGCGGAGGACGCGCTGCGAGAAACCACGCAAACACTCCAAGCCATCGTGGAATCATCGCCGCTGGCGATCCTCGCGCTTGGCGCGGACGGCACGGTCAAGATGTGGAACCCCGCCGCGGAACGCATCTTTGGCTGGAGCGCGGCAGAGGTTTTGGGGCAACAGAACCCCGCTGTCCCCACCGAGTTGTTGGACGAGTCCAACGAACTTTTCCAACGCGTGTTGCGCGGTGGCAGTCTTGCCGAGTTGGAGACATCTCGCCAACGAAAGGATGGCACGCGCATTGACGTAAGTATTTCGGCGGCGCCGCTCCGCAACAGCAGCGGCGCTGTGAACGGACTGATGGCGATTATCGCCGACATCACCGAACGCAAGCGCGCTGAACGCGAACTGCGCCTGCTCTCGCTCGCCATCGAACAAAGCCATGCCGCTGTCGTGCTGACCGATCTCATCGGCAGTATCCAGTACGTCAACCCACGTTTTACGCAGATGACCGGCTATGAATTGGAAGAGGTGTACGGCAAGAGTTGGTTCGCCCTCGCGCTCGATGAGATGACCGAGAACAAGCGTGAGCAAGCGATGCGCGCGCTCGAAACCGGCGATGAATGGCGCGGCGAGTACCTGCGCCGCAAGCGCAGCGGCGAAATGCACTGGGAATCGTCCGTCATTTCTCCAATCTTTGGCGCGAGCGGCAAGCCGACGAACTTTTTGGTTGTCAGCGAAGACATCACCGCGCGCAAACAGGCTGAGCGAGCCTTGCAGCGCCAACTCCGCGAACTGACCGCGCTCAGCGCCGTCGCGTCCGCCTGCGCCAATGCCACTGACGCCGACCTCCTCATCGAACAGGTCACCCAAATCATCGGCGATACGCTGTATCCAGAAAACTTTGGCGTTCGATTGCTCGATGATACCCGGCAACTCTTGTTGATCCATCCCTCTTATCGCGGCGTGACGGAGGAGGCGAGAAAAGTCGAGATTCCGATGGGGCAAGGCATTACCGGCACAGTGGCTGCCACCGGCAAGCCGTGGCGCGTGCCGGACGTGACGCAAGCCGCGGCGTACATCGCCATTTCGCCGGAGACGCGCTCCGAGTTGTGCGTGCCCATCCAGGTCGGCGCGCGCGTGCTGGGAGTCATCAACGTCGAAAGCGCGCAACTGGACGCGTTCAGCCCAGCCGACGAGGAGTTGTTGATGACACTGGCCGGACAGTTGGCAACCGCACTCGACAAAGTGCACTTGTTCGAGCAGACCATCCGCCGCGTCAACGAACTCGATGCCATTGTGCAGGTCTCTGCGGCGTTGCGCCAAGCCGAATCGCGCGCCGAGATGCTGCCGATCCTCTTGGACGAGGTGATGGCGTTTGGAAAGGCGGCAACGGCGTCGCTCATCACGCGCGACGCGGACAGTGGCGATTTCATCATCGAACTTGCGCGCGGGGTGTGGGCAAGTCAGATCGGGCGACACATCCCAGCGGACAAAGGAATCTCCGCACGCGTCTTTGCCACTGGGCAGCCGTACGTGACGAATGATCTGCCAAACGATCCCCTCTTCCACCATCGTGACATCATCGGCAATCTGCGCGCGCTGGCGAATGTGCCGCTCATCGCGCACGAGCAAACCATCGGTCTAGTCTCAATGGGACGTGACGCGCCGATTGCGGAGGAGGACGTGCGCTTGCTCACAGCGATTGCGGATATCGCTGCGAACGCGCTCCATCGCGTCGAGGCGCACGAGCGTACCTTACGGCACGTGCAGCGGCTCACCGCGCTGCGCGCGATCGACGCCAGCATCACGGCGAGTCTCGATCTGCGCGTCGTGTTCGACGTCTTGCTCGAACAAGCGTATCGGCAGTTGGACGCGGATGCAATGGCGCTGTGGACCTTCGACCCGTCCACCTACACACTCCAATACGTCGCCGGGCGCGGCTGGCGCTCCGATGCTATCCGAAGGGCAAGCGTGAGGATGGGGGAAGGGCTTGCCGGAACTGTCATGAGCGAACGTCGCCTCGTCCATCGGGCGAACCTCGCGAGAGATGCCTCGCCATTGGCGCGCGCCCCGTGGCTTGTGGGCGAACAGATGGTTGCCTACTATGGCGTTCCCTTGATTGCCAAGGGTGAAGTGCAAGGGGTCCTGGAGGTCTTTTGGCGCAAGCCCCACCAGCCCGATTCCGATTGGCTCGCTTTCTTGGAGATGATCGCCGGTCAAGCCGCCATCGCGATAGACAATGCCAAACTCTTCAGCGACTTGCAGCGTTCGAACGCGAATTTGGTCATTTCGTACGATGCGACGATCGAAGGATGGTCGCGCGCGCTCGAGTTGCGCGACCGCGAGACCGAAGGGCACGCGCAGCGAGTGACGGAGATGACGCTCGACCTTGCCCGGGCGATGGGCTTGGGCGAACCGGAACTGGCGCACGTGCGTCGCGGCGCACTCTTGCACGACATCGGCAAAGTGGGCGTGCCGGACCACATCTTGTTCAAGCCTGACGAATTGACGCCGGCAGAATGGGAGGCGATGCGGCGGCATCCTACCGACGCCTACAATCTGCTGTTGCCCATTCCGTATCTGCGCCCCGCGCTCGACATTCCGTACTGCCATCACGAAAGGTGGGATGGCACCGGCTATCCGCGCGGACTCAAGGGGGAGGAGATTCCGCTCGCCGCGCGCATCTTTGCGGTGGTGGATGTCTACGACGCGCTCACCAGCGACCGTCCCTACCGCGCGGCGTGGTCGGTGGAGGATGCGCTAGAGTACATTCGCGAGCAGGCGGGCAAGCAGTTCGACCCGCGCGTGGTTGCCGTTTTCCTTCAACGACACGGGCGCGGGTAGGCCAGTCCATAACAAAAAACGCGGCCGAGCCAACCCGCCGCGTGTATTGCTGTAGCAGAAACGACACATCGCTCTCTGCAGTTGGTTACGCCTTACTTTAGAAAACATGTGCGCCGGAGTGGCTCACGGTTGCTTTCTGGGGCGGTACTGAATCGCCTCTGCGAGATGCGGCGTCTCGATTTTCTCGCTCCCCGCCAAATCCGCGATCGTCCGGGCGAGTTTGAGGATGCGATGGTACGCCCGCGCGCTCATCTGCATCTGTTGCATCGCGGCGCGCAAGAGATGCTTGCCCGCGCTATCCACTTCGCAATATTGCCGCACCTCGGCGGGGCCCATATCACCGTTACATTGCAGAGGCGTGCCGGCAAAGCGCGCGCGCTGCCGGGCGCGCGCTTGTTCCACACGCGCGCGAATCGTCTCCGATGTTTCGCCGAGCCGGTCGCCGGACAATTTCTCGTAATCCACGCGCGGCACTTCGATGTGAATGTCAATGCGGTCGAGCAAGGGACCGCTGATGCGCTTTTGATAGCGCAGGACATTCGCGAGCGAGCAAGTGCACTCTTTCACCGGATCGCCGTAATAACCACACGGACAGGGATTCATCGCCGCGACCAGCATAAAGTTCGCGGGAAACGTCAGCGAACCTTGGGCGCGCGAAATCGTCACGACCTTGTCTTCTAGGGGTTGCCGCATCACCTCGAGCGAGCGCGAATCAAACTCGGGCAACTCGTCCAGAAACAACACGCCGCGATGCGCCAGCGAAATCTCCCCCGGATGGGGCCAGCGTCCGCCGCCCACCAACCCCGCGTGCGAAATCGTATGATGCGGCGCGCGGAAAGGACGATGCCGAATCAGCGGCGAATCGCTCGGCAGCATATCGTTGACCGAGTAGATGCGCGTCACCTCCAGCGATTCCTCCAAGGTCAGCAGCGGCAGAATCGAAGGGAGCGAACGCGCCAGCAGGGTCTTGCCCGCGCCCGGCGGTCCCATCATCAAAACATTGTGCTGTCCCGCCGCCGCGACTTCGAGGGCGCGCTTCACGTGCTCTTGCCCGCGCACTTCGGAGAAATCAACCGCATAGGTCGGCGCGGTCTCCGGCGCAAACTCGCGCGCGGCCCGATAAGGCGGGATGGGCTGCATCCCTTGCAAATGCATCACGAGCGCGAACAAAGTCTCAATCGGAAAAACGTCCAGGTCGGGCGTCAGCGCGGCTTCCGGCGCATCGCTCGCCGGGACGAAGAGGGTGCCAAAGCCGCGTTCGCGCGCCAGGGCTGCCATCGGCAGCACGCCGTTCGTGTGGCGCACCGCGCCATCGAGCGACAACTCGCCGATGACGAGTGCGCGCGACAGATCGGCGTGGAGTTGTTCCGCCGCCATCAACAACCCAACGGCAATCGGCAAATCGTACGCCGGACCTTCTTTGCGGAGATCGGCTGGAGCCAGATTGACTGTGACGCGCTTGTTGAAGGGGTAGGCGAAAGAAGAATTTTTGATGGCGGCGCGGACGCGCTCGCGCGATTCTTGCACCGCGGCATCCGGCAAACCGACAATCGTAAAACCGGGTGCGCCGGGCGATACGTCCACTTCGACATCCACGAGTGCGCCGTCGAGTCCGACGACGGCGCAACTAGTGACTTTGGCAAGCATCGGCGCGGCTCCTGAAAAGGATTTCGTCCTCGATCGTCCCCATTCTATCGCGACGCGCTAGTCACGTCAAGCCATCCTCCTCCTGCCGGTGGGGACGCTGCCGCGCATCGGCGGGAGGATGATCGGTCTTCACGCTTTGTACGCGTTCGTCGAAGCCACGACTTGTTGATAGGCACGCAGTTCCTTCTCGACGCGCGCCTTGTCCCACGCGTGAAACTTGGCGAACCATTCTGCCACTCGCGGCGCCGCGGCGATGCCATTGTCAGACGCTTCGGTGAGAATGTGCATGCGGCGCGCGAGCACGTCCGTCAACGTCATCGCCATTTCCTGTTCGATCGCGTACGGCACTTCTGCCCAGATGTACGGCAGGTCTTCGACGATGCGCTGCGCGAGTTTAGGCTCGCGCGCGGCGATTTGCAACACGCGCCCGTGTTCTGGACCATGCGCCTCGACAAGGTGCGCCATAATGTCCGCGTCGAGAACGAGGGGCGGCGGCGCCCCCTGCTCTTCGATGAGGGGTGTCGTCGCGGTCGCGCAGGGGTTCTTCGCCACGACGCCAAACTCATCGCGCAGAGTCTTTGCCACCCGATCCACAAGTTCCTCCGCCATCGAACGATACGTCGTCAATTTACCGCCGGCGATCGTGACGAGACCCGAGTCGCTTGCCCAAATCTCGTGCTCGCGCGAGGTCTTGCTCGCGCTCTTGCCCAACTGCATCACCAGCGGACGCAAACCCGCGTAGGTGCTGACCACATCGGTCCGAGAGATCGTCGCACCCGGGAAGGCGTGATTCGCCGCCTGGATGACATATTCCACATCCGCCGCATCCGCGTGCACACGGTCGAAATCCTCCGCATAGTCGGTGTCCGTCGTGCCGATGATGGTGAACTTGCCCCAAGGAATCGTGAACATCAAACGCCCATCCGGCACGGTGAACGCGACCGCGCTTTCGCCGCCGATTTTCTCGCGCGGGACTAGAAGATGAATCCCTTTGGTCGGACGCATCCGCTTGGGGGCGCGCGCGTCGTCGAGTTGCAGCAACGTATCGGTCCAAGGTCCTGTTGCATTCACGACGACGCGGGCGCGGATTTCGATTATGTCGCCGCGCAGCGTGTCGTGCGCCTTGACGCCGACGATTCGCCCGTTCTCCTTCAGCAGTTCGTCCACCTGGGCGTAATTCGCAAGCACCGCCCCGTGCCGGTGCGCCGCGCGCAGTGTTTCGAGTGTGAGGCGCGCGTCGTCCACCTGCCCATCGTAATAGTACGCCCCACCGTTGATGTTCCGCACATCGAATCCACGCATCATCTCCGCGACCTTGCGCGGCGAGTACATCTTATGATTCTTATAGTTGCGAAAGAGCGCGAGCGCATCGTACATCCATAAACCCATATTGATTGTGAAGGTGTAGCGCCGCAGCCACTGCGCGTCTTTGTACACCGGGAAAAGAAACGGCAGCGGCTTGACGAGATGCGGCGCAATCGTCCACAGCACCCGCCGCTCACGACTCGCCTCGAACACCAAGCCGAACTCGAACATTTCGAGATAACGCACGCCCCCGTGTACGAGCCGCGAAGACTTGGAGGATGTGCCGCTGGCGAAATCCCCTTTGTCTATCAGCGCGGTCTTGTAGCCACGCATCGCCGCATCGCGCGCAATCCCCGCACCGGTGATGCCTCCGCCGACGATCAGAATGTCGAACGGCTCTCGCTTTTGCAGATTCGCTTGTCTGGTCTCTGCCGAAAATTGTGTTGGTGTGTGCTCCATAGTTACCCCAAGAAATGAAAAATCAGCAAAGTAGATTCCAAAATCGTTCTTCGGACTTACCCCTGGGCTATGATCCCTGCTCCCTGTTTCCCCGGATTCATCATTCCATCCGGATCAAGCGTGTCCTTGAGCGCGCGTAACGCGGCGAGACCGAGCGCGCCGTACTCCTGCTCTAGCCATGCGGCGTGTTCATAACCGATCCCGTGATGGTGCGATAGCGTTCCACCCTGCGTCATAATGCAATCGGTCGCCGCACGCTTGATCGCTTCCCACTGCTCGATCTCGTGCCCGCGCGCCATCCGCGCCAAGAAGGTGACGTAGAGACTCGCACCGTCGCGGTAGCAGTGCGAAACGTGCGTCATCACGAGCGCGCGCGAGCCGGTCGGCGCGGCTGCCTCGCCGATGGTGCGCGCGAGTGCCTTGTGCAACCGCTCTAGATTCTCCCACGTCGTCGCCGTCTCCAGCGTGTCCACCAGCACACCGTGATCGAGCAGCACGTCGCGCAGGTACGGCGTCGCGTAGCGATCGCGCAGCCACGCGCGCGCGACGCCGTGCCCCAAATCGAACGCGCCGCGCGCGCGGCAAATCGCGCGCCCCTGCCCTGCCAGCGGGTCATCCTCGAAACCGAGAATCATCAGCGCGCCCCGCTCGAACGAATAACCGAGCGCGCGCACCAACCGCAAACCCATCTCCTCGTAAACCCCTGGCCATCCGCGCGCCTGCTCGCGCAGCGCAAAGAAACTGCGCGTCTCGTCTTCGTCCGAGAGGCGCACCGTCGCCGGAACAATGTCACTCTGCAACATCTCGCGAATCGCCGCGGCGCCCGCTGCAAAACTCTTGAACAGCAGGGCGCGGTAATCCTTTGTCTTGGGTAACCTCCGCACGCGCATCGTCGCGCGCGTGATGACGCCGAGCGTCCCTTCGCTACCCATCAGCAGTTGCAAAAGCGAGGGTCCCGCCGCGGTCGCCGGCGCGTGGCGCGTTTCGAGGATGCCGCGCGGCGTGACGACGCGCACGTTCGCCGTCATCGCCTCGATTTTCCCGTACTTGGTCGAAGCCAGTCCCGCGCCGCGCGTCGCGATCCAACCGCCGAGTGCGGAGAACTCGAACGATTGCGGCAAGTGCGCCAGCGTGAACCCGCGCGCGTTCAACGCGCGCTCCAAAGCGGGACCCCGGATGCCGGCTTCGATCGTCGCGGTCTGCGAGATTTCGTCGAGCGCGAGGACGCGGTTTAGTCGCGCCAGGTCGAGCGTGACAGTCACGCGCTCGTCGCGCGGCTCGACGCCGCCAACGACGGACGACCCACCGCCAAACGGAATGAGCGCGCAACCGTTCTCGGCGCAAAACGCGATCACACGCGCGACCTGCTCTTCGCTGGCGGGGTACACGACCGCGTCCGGCGGATTCGGGATGTCGCCGCGCCGCAGCCGAATCAAGTCGCGATAACTTCTGCCGTAGGCGTGCAGGACGCGCGCGCGCGCGTCGGTTTGCACCGCCTCACCGCCGACGATCCCGCGCAGCGCGTCGAGTTGCGCGTCGGTCAGGCGCGGCGCGCGCAAGCGAATCGAGTCGAACGCGCACGCGGGGAATCCTTCATCGCCGCGCAAGTCCAACGCGGTGCGCAAGAAACTCCACGCGCCCGGGCGATTATCGAGTGGGTAAGTTTTATCGGCAGTCCCCCAGCCGTACCAGCGCAGTTCGTGTTCCATATTTCAGGCAAGCCACCGCGCGATCGCTACGGCCCGGACGGTCATCGGATCGCGCGTCATCACTTGCTCGACGATCGGTAGGGTGGCCATCGGCTTTCCTCCGCCCTTACCCGCGCGACCGACTGGCGATTGCCTTTTCGATCACGCGACCCAGCCGCTGAATGCCCATCTCGATTTTCTCCGGCGACGCGTTCGAGAAATTCAGGCGCATCGTGTTGTGACCGACCGGCAAACGTTTGCCGCGCGCGCGTTGTTTCCGCGACTCCACATTGCTGGGAAAGAATGGTGCGCCCGGCACGAACGCGACCTTGTTGGCAACTGCTTCCGGCAGCAGCGCGGTCGCGTCAATCCCCTCGGGCAGCGTGACCCACAGAAAGAGTCCTCCCTGCGGACGCGTCCAGCGCACTCCAGCGGGAAAGTACTTTTCCATTGCCGCGAGCATTGCATCGCGCCGCTCTTTGTACAGCGCACGAATCATACGCACGTGCTCGACGAGAAATCCTTCGCGCTTGACCACCTCGTAGGCGATCATCTGGTCCAGCGTGCTCGAGTGCAAGTCCGCGCCCTGTTTCGCCTGCACCAACCGATAGATCACCTCGCGCGGCGCGACGATCCAACCCAACCGTAAGCCGGGCGCGAGCGTCTTGCTGAACGTGCTGGTATAAATCACACTCCCGCGATCGAATCCATCGCACTGGGGGTTCGCTTGCATCACCCGCTGCTCATCCAGCACGACCAGCGGCGGCAGGTGCTCCCCCTCGAAACGCAGTTCGCCGTACGGGTCGTCCTCGATGATCGGTACCTTGAACCGACTCGCCAACGCGACGAGTTGCTCGCGCCGCGCCAGCGACATCGTCGTCCCGCCCGGATTCTGGAAATTCGGCAGCGCGTAGATGAACTTGGGATGGCGTCGTTTCAGAATCGCTTCAACCCGTTCGACTTGCATCCCCTCGTCGTCCGCCGGCACCGTCGCGTAGCGCGCCTGGTACGCGGCGAACGCTTGCAGCGCGCCGAGATACGTCGGCGCTTCGCAGAGGACCAGATCGCCGGGATCGAGGAGAATTTTGGCGATGAGGTCGAGCGCCTGCTGCGAGCCGGTCGTCATCAACACATTGTCCACATCGGCCACGATGCCATAGCGCGACATCTTTTCGACGATGAACTGGCGCAGCGGTGGAAATCCCTCGGTGGGGCTGTACTGCAACGCGCGCGGTCCCTGTTCGTCGAGCAAACGACCCGCGGCTTGTTTCACCTCCGCCACCGGGAACGATTTAGGCGCGGGCAGTCCTCCGGCAAACGAAATCACTTCCGGTTGTTGCGTGACTTTGAGAATCTCGCGAATCGCCGACGAAACCATTCCTTTCGTCCGGCGCGCATAGCGTCCTTGCCAATGCGTGGTCATCGTTGACCCCCTTTCGAATCCCATATCGGGTTGGCTGTCTTTGACTTTTGACTGGGGCTTGTTGATTTGACCGGTTCCGCGTGAATCATCACGCGTCCCAACTGTGGAAACTCGCGCCGCAGACGATTCTCCACCTCTTCCGAAATACTATGCACCTCCGCCACCGACAACTCGGCATCGAGCAAAAGATGGAAGGCGAGATACACACTGCCGTTGACGCGCTGAACATCCACATCCCGATAGGCGCGCACCTGCGGCAGCGCGCGGCGCACCACTTCGACCGCTTGCAAGTACCTGGCGCGCTCGCGCGGCGTGAGGTCTGCGCCCACGACGAGCGGCTCGGCGCGCGGCTCGATGTGAACATTGATATCGGCGATGCGGTTCGGCGACGCCGCCGCGCCGAATTCCGCGCGCAGACGCGCCTCCAAGTCCGTCGCGAGCATGTGCGCGCGCTCGAACGAAATATCGGACGGCACTTCCAAATCGAGGTCAATCCACATCCCGCGCGTGCTGAAATGCGTCGTAACGTTGTGAATCGCATAATGTCCCTGCGCGGCGATGGCGTGAATCCGTTCCAGCACCCCCTCCTCCTCCGCACTCGGATCCGGATGCACGACCACGTCCGCGTTTGCCGCGACGGCGCGCACCGCGTCCTCAACCGCGTGCGTAACCGCGTGGCTCTCCTCGAACGAAAGATGACGCGGCACGGCGACGCTCACATCCACGAAGATCTGATTGCCCGAGCCGCGCACGCGCGCTTGCGTCACTCGCCGCACGTGCTCCACCTGCCCCACCGCGCCGACGATTCGCTCCGCCAGTCCCGCCGGCGCGCGGTCCAGCAGCGCGTCCACCGTTCGTCTGCCCAACTGCACGCTGACGTAGATGACGATGAGCGCGACGACTAGCGCCGCCAGCGCGTCCGCGCGCGCGAGAATGGACTTGTGGCCGGTCCACTCGCCCAACTTGACCAACGCCAAGCCCAAAATCACCACCGACGAACTCCAGATGTCGGTGCTGAAATGCAGCGCGTCCGCTTCCAACGCCTGACTATTGTACTTTTTCGCCGCGCGGGCAAGCACACGCGAGCGCGAAAAATCAACGACGATCGAAACCCCCATCGTCAGAAACGCCCAGACGCTTGGATCCACTTCGACCGCTGCAAACAGCAGGCGGTTGAACGCCTCGTAGATGATCCAGCCGCACGTCAGCAACAACAAGAGCGTCTCGACGAGCGCGCTCAAGTTCTCCACCTTGCCGTGACCGTAGAGATGCGACGCGTCCGCCGGACGATCGCTCACGCGCACCGCAAAAAACGTAATCGCCGCCGCGACGAGATCGAGCCCGGAGTGCGCGGCTTCGGCGAGGATCCCCAGGCTCCCGGTCGCGAGGCCGACGACGATTTTCAGCGACACGAGAAAGATAGCCGCCCCCACCGAACTGGCGGCCGCTATTCCTTTTTCGCGAACTTGCTCCGACGATACCTGTACCACCCACCCCCTCCCTAGCGAACCCGCACGGACGCGCGCCATGCTCGCGCCCGCTCCCACCACGACGGCGTAACCGCGCGGACGATTGACGGCAGCGCGTCGCGCGCGGCTTGCTCTCCCGCCGCAAACGCGAGGTCAGCGAGGTCGAAATCCATCAAGCCGATCTTCCCCACCGCCGGACGAATCGTCACGTCAGCAGGATAGCGCGCGGCTTGCACAAGGCGAATCTGCTGGCACATAATTCCGATGGCGCGCGCCGCGACGCGAAAAATCTGCTGCTGCTCCGCAATCGAAATGAATCGAAAGAAGAGCGCGTTGTGCCGACTCTGCGGCATGGTATCGGACGACAGGAACGGTTCATCCGCCGCGAGGTCTACCGCGATGACGTGCGTCGCGCCCAGCTGTCGCGCCGCATCCACCGGCACTGGATCGAGCAACCCGCCATCGAGATAATAGCGCCCATCTATCCGCACCGGCGCGAGGATTCCCGGGAACGCCGCGCTCGCGCACACGGCGTCGGCGATCGGTCCGCTATCGAAAATGACTTGACGCGGCGATTCCATTTCCACCGCGACCGCCGCAAAGGGGCGCGGCAAGTGCTCGATGCGCGCACCCGCGCCGATTTCGGCTTCCAGCAATCGGCGAATCCCTTCGGTGCTGAACAGCCCCATCCCGGAGCGATCGCGCGCGAGCCACTGCCGCAGCGTCAGCCGCTGCGCCAGCCGCAAAATGTGGCGCGGCGATTTGCCCGCTGCGTACAGCGCGCCGATGATCGCCCCCGCGCTCGTCCCGGTGACGATCTCCACCGGCACAGGCGCGGCGTCCAACACCTCCAGCGCGCCCAGATGCGCCAGACCTTTCGCTCCGCCGCCGCCCAAGGCGACTCCCACTTTCATTTCAAGCACCCTCGACACAAAAAGACCCCTCTTTGCTTCGATGGGGCAAAAGAGGGACCCTGAACTAGTGCAGCAACTTGAAAGAGTTGCATACCAGCCCCGCTGGAATATATCGGTAAATGCGCCGAAAAATCCACGTTGGACTACGCACTTCCAAGTTGATGCACTACTAGCGAGCCGCTCATACTCATTCTACCGCGTTCCGCTCGATTCGTCAAAACGCGCGGCGTGTTCCACCCGCGTCACTATCACGCGCCGCGCCCCCGCGTTCATCAGCGCGCCTTCGACGCGCACTCGCACCGAGTCGTCAATCAGCGCGATGACATTCCCCCCACGCCCCGCGCCGGAAAGTTTCGCCCCGCGCGCGCCGGCGCGCCGCGCCGCGTCCACGAGTATTTCGATTTCGGGCGACGAAACGCCGAGGGCGCGCAGCCACTCTTGATTCGCGTCCATCAGCGGACCGAGCGCGTCCACCTCGCCGCGTTCGATGGCCGCGCGCGCGGTGCGCGCGATCGCGCCGATTTCGTCGAAGAGCGCTTCGCACCGCGCGCGCTCCACCTCCCACGCGCGGCGCACATCGCCCACTGCGATCTTGGTCGGCGCCGCCACGCCGGTATCAGCAATCGCCAGCGTGAACGGGCGCGCCACGCGAAACGATTCGACCGGTTGCCCGCGCACGAAATAGACCGGCTGCTCGAACGCGATGACCGTGTTGTCAATCCCGCTCGGCGTGCCGTGATGCAGTTTTTCGACTTGGTACGCGAGCGCGGAGATTTCCGCGTCGGCAAGCGGCTGGACGAAAAAACGTGTCAGCGCGCGCGCGACCGCGACCGACACCGCCGCACCGCTCCCCAGCCCACTCGCCATCGGAATCGTCGAATGAACGCGCACGCGCACTCCGCGCGGTTCGACGCCGAGACGCGCGCACGTCGAGCGAATGATCGCCGCGAGCGGATCGTCGGCAGGAGCCTCGCGCGCGTCGTAGCGGCGCGCGAGATCGGCGGCATCAATCTCCACGCCGTCAATCTCCGCTCGCTCGACGACTGCTTCGGCGCGCACCTGGAACACCGGCACGGCGATGGCGGGACGCGCGTAGACGACGGCGTGTTCGCCGAACAGAATGATTTTGCCGGGAGCAGAGGCTTTGGTCAAAGTGCGTCCTTGTGGTAGAATAGTTGCCGTCGGATAAAAGTTTTTTTGGGGAGTGCGGAAAGAAGTGGACGACGACCTGCTGATTACGATAGGCAAACTTGCCCTCGCGAGCTTTTTGATTCTTGCGAACGCGTTCTTTGTTGCCGCCGAATTCGCGCTGGTCAGCGTCCGGCGTACGCGCGTCGAAGAATTGATCGCCAAAGGGAATCTGGCTGCGCGCACGGTCAAACGCGTCATTCACGACCCAGACCGTTTTATCGCGGCGACGCAACTAGGCATCACCATCGCGAGTTTGGGTTTGGGCTGGATTGGCGAGCCGGCGTTCGCGCACCTCATCGAGCCGCTCTTTGGTTTCCTGCCGAACGCCTGGGTCGCGCCGGCCGCGCACGCGGTCACCGCCAGCGCGATCGCCTTCACGCTCATCACGTTCCTGCACGTCGTCGTCGGCGAACTGGCGCCCAAGTCCGTCGCGCTCGCTTATCCGGAGCAGACCGCGCTCCTGGTGGCACAGCCGACCATGGTCTTTGAAAACATATTCCGTCCGGTCATCTGGGCTTTGAACGGCACGGGGAATGGCTTGCTCAAATTGATCGGCTTGCAGCGTCCCATCGGTCACCAACTCGTCCACTCGATTGAAGAACTCAAGATGCTCGTCAGCGCGAGCACCGCCTCGGGCGAACTAGAGCCGCGCGAGAAAGAGATGTTACACAACGTCTTTGAGTTTGCCGACCGCCAAGCGCGCGAGGTGATGACGCCGCGCCCCGACATCGTGGCTGTGAGCGAGCATACCACGATTGCCGAGTTTCTGCAAATGTTCTGTGCGTCCAGTCACACGCGCTTTCCGATTTACGCGGGTACGATTGACAACATCACCGGCTTTTTGGCAATCAAAGACGTCCTCGCCGCGATTGCCGAGGAGGGTGCCGCCGCGCTCGATCGGCCGGTTCACGCGCGCGCGCGCCAAGCCATCTTCGTCCCAGAGTCGAAACATGTCGGTGCGCTCTTCGCCGAGATGCAAGCGCAAAAGACACACCTCGCCATCGTGATTGACGAATTCGGCGGCACTGCCGGCATCATCACGCTGGAGGACTTGATCGAAGAAATCGTGGGGCGCTTTGGGGACGAACTCGCCCCCGCGCCTCCGCCGATCCAGACAGTTGACGAACGCACGACGCGCGTGGACGCGCAGTTGCGCGTCGAGGAGGTCAACGGGCAGTTGGGGATTCGCTTGCCGGAGAGCGCGGATTACGAAACCCTCGCCGGTCTCATTCTGTCCGTACTGCGACACATCCCCAAAGAAGGGGAATCTGTCCAAGTGAACAAGGTGAAACTGGCCGTAACGCGAATGGCTGGTCCCAAGATCGAAGAGGTTTTGATTACACGTTTGTAGAGGATCGTCACCGAATCAATGCTACACTCCACCGATACCCATCGGCGACAGTGGCTCTCCCTGTTGATGCTAGGAGTAGCCGTTTTCTTTCTTGCACCGCAAATCGTCGGATTGGAGAAACTGCTTCGCGCACTGCGCGCCGCCGACCCGCTCTTTCTCGCCCTCGCGCTCGGCGCGGAGGGAATGCGCTATCTCGCCAGCGCGGGGTCCACGCGCGCGCTCGCGCGCCTGTTCGATCGGCGTGTGCCGTTCCTGCCGATGATGCAAGCGTTCTTCGTCAGCGCGGCGGCGAATCGCCTCTGTTCGACTGGCGGTGCGCCGGGAATGCTCGTGCGATTACTCTTTCTGACGCGGCGCGGCGTGCCGGCGGGCGGCGTCGCGACGATCTTTCTGATTGAGGACATTGCCGGGCTTGGTATCGGCGCACTGGTTTTGCTCGTCGGCGTTGCTACGCTCGTCCCGGCACGCCTCCACCGCGCGGCCGTACCTCTCGCCCTCGCGCTCTCCCTCGGCTCGCTGCTCCTCGCGCTCGGGAGTATACTGCTCCTGCGCCAACGCGCCAGCATCACCCACGCGACGCACTGGCTCGCGCGCGGCATAGACGCGCTCGCTGCGAAATGGCTCCGCCGTTCGATTCTGCCTCCCACGCGTGTGCAACGTTTCCTCGACGATTTCTACACCGGCGCAACCGCGGCGCGCCGCGCGCCCGGGTGGGTCACCGCTGCGTTTTTCTACAACCTCGTGCGCCACGCGGCGGGCTTGGCGGCATTGTATTTTGCTTTTCTCGCGTTCGACCAGAGCATCGCACCCACCGTTCTGATTCTGATTTACACTTCCGCAAGTTTCATCTCGACGACAAGCGCACTTCCTGGCGAAGTCGCGATTCTCGGCGGGGGCTTCGCACTCCTTTTCCTCTCACTCGGCATCGCACCGGAAATCGCGCTCCTCGCGCTCCTCGTCTCGCGTGCCGTGTCGTTCTGGCTTCCATTACCCATCGGCTATCTCGCCTTCGTCAGTCTGCGAGAGCAACAGTACTTGTAACAAGTCAAAAACAAAAATCAGAGATCAGAGAGACCCCTCTGACCTCTGACTACTGACTACTGAATACTGACTACCGACTACTGAATACTGACTACCGACTACTGA
>DYLA01000017.1:0-5484 GCA_020722265.1 Anaerolinea sp. | reverse complement strand
CTTCGCTGGGCGTTGCCGAAGCATCCACCGCGGCCGGTGTACTCGGCGATTCCACCGGCGCAACGGTAGTCGGAGCCGCCGCGACCGGCGCACTCGGTAACGGATACGGCTGCGTGCCGAATCGCGTCAGCACCACTGCGCCCACCGCCAGCGCGAGGGCGAACAGCCGGATCAACTCACCCAGCAGCGGAATCGCCGTGATGAGCCACAGCACCAGCAAGCCGACCAGCATCGCGACGATAGGCGCAATTGTCTGCGCCTTGAGCGCGTCGAGCAAACGATTACCCACCACGACGCTGAGCGCGATCCAGCCCAGCACGGCTGCCGCCACGAGCAGAATCCCCAGAATCATCGAAAGCGGAATCCCCAGACAGGTGATGATGAACAGGACGATGAGCGGCGGCACGACGAGCCACGTTAGACAACCTACCCCAAGGCTGGGCAGCGCGGATTGCTCCGCCACCTCACCGATTTGCTTCACCTGCGCCGGCAAGAAGACCAGAATCAGCACGCCGAGTGCGGCAAACCCCACCGCGGTCAGGAAATACAGAAAGATTCCGCTCAAGAATCCATCCCAGCCTTCCCAACCACCAAAGCGGAACGGAACGAAAAAAGTCGGACCGATCCGCACGCGCGGCATATCCGTATTCCTCTCGATCTTGCCGCGCACGATCGCGCCTTCCTTCTGGTCTACCCAACCGCCCAGCACCAAAACATCCTGCTCGACGACTGCCGTGGACTCGAGCGTGACGCGCCCGCCGAACGCGACGATTTCGTGATCCACGCGCCCGGCAACCTGTACGTCACCGCCAAAGACGACGATATCGTGCCCAACGTGCGTCTCCGTTTCCAGCACCACATCGCCGCCGAACGAGACGATGTCTTGCGCCACGCGCGCGCCGGAGAGAACGCGCGCACCGCAGCCGAACAGCACGACGCTGCGCGGCGTCTCGTCCGCACGCACGAGCGTGCTCCCGCCAAAGCAAACGTGATCGTTACGACCATCGTCGGCGAAAGCCGGCGTTGCCGCGAACACCAGCAACGCCAACAGCATCAGCACACCCAACCAGCGTTTCATTTTGAACCTCCCACGTGAGCGATAGAGGGAAAACGTTGGAAAGAGCCACTCACCACCCGCGCCCACAGCAACGCGAACGCGAGCACCGCTACCGCGAACGCGCAGACCGGCACACTGCCGATGGCTTGGACCGCCGCCGTCGCCGCAACCCAAACCGCGTCGAAGAGAGCGCGCGCCCAGAACGCGAGCATCGCGAATGTTTCCAGCATCGCCACGAGGACGTGCGGCACACTGACCAGCGCGAACACCCACGAAACTAGCCCCGCGCAGACCAGCACGAACAGTCCGCCCACGGCGACAACGAGCAAGGCGGCTCCGAACAATGCTCGTCGCCGCGCCCGCGCGCGCTCGTACGCGGCGATGCGCGCCATCGTGCGCGCGGTAAAACCCCGCGCGGGCGATGCCATCGTGAAACGTGTTTCGTTCTGCACGCTACTTCACCCCTTCGACAGCCGAGCACCGACCGTCAACCGGCGCCGCCCGGCGCGATTGCCCATCGGTAGTTGCGACGCGCGCCAGTGCGTTGCGTGCGCGGTGCAATTTCACTTTCACCGCGCCAACGGAATCGCCGGTCGTCTGCGCGATCTCCTCGATGGACTGGTCGTACCAGTAACGCAACACGACCACAAGCCGATACGCGGGCGCAAGTCGTTCCAGCCATCGCTCGACCTCTTGCTGACTTTCGCGGCGCACCGCTGCATCCTCCGGTTCGGGAGCATCGCTTGCCAATGTCCCGCTGAACACCTCGTCATCGAGCGAAAGCCAGGTGAGCCGTTTGCGTCGGCGCAGGCGGTCTATGCAGTGATGCGCGGCAATCGTCAGCAGCCACGTCGCGAATTTCTGGTCGGAGCGAAACCGTTTGAGTTGCGCGTACGCGCGCAGGAATGTTTCCTGTGCCGCGTCTTCGGCATCCTCAGCATTGCCCAACATCCGATACGCCAGGTTGTACACTGGTGTCTGGTAGATTTCGACGAGCTGGGCGAACGCGCTTTGATCGCCGCGCTGCGCGCGTGTTGCGAGCAACTGCTCTTCCAACGTTTCCCTCTCACTATAATCTACGTGGGAGTCCTCCAAAGGTTACAGGTCGGCAGTACGCGAAACCTGTAACCTGAAACTTACGCCCTCATGCTCTCCGCAGCGCGCGCCAGATCTCCGCGAGCGCGGGGCGCTTGCCGTACATCAGCAAGCCGAGGCGGAAAACTTTCGCCCCCGCCCACAACGCTATCGGAATCGAAAACAGCAAGACGGCGAGACTGATGACGATATCTATCGCCGGCACATCGGTCATCGGCAAGCGCAGCATCATCATCGTCGGCGCGGTGAGGGGAAAGAAACTGAGCACGCGCACGAGGACATTGTTCGGATTGGCGAACAGAATGCTGGCGAAGAACCACGGGATGGTCGCGGCGAAAGTGAAGATGCCGGCGAGTTGCTGGCTCTCGCGCATATTCGTGCCGAGCGAGCCCGCCGCCGCCATCAACGCGCTAAAGAGGAGAAAGCCCAACACAAAATAGAGCGCGGCGAGAACGAACGCGCCCGGATTCAACACGACGATCGCGCCGGCAAAGAGCGCAGCCACTCCGCCGCTCAACACGATGGATGAGCCGAACCACACACTCACCTGCGTCAACCCAAGCGCGCCCAGTCCCAGCATCTTGCCGGCGAGGAGTTGCGCCGGCGAAACGGAGGAGAGGAGAATCTCGATGACGCGCGATTCCTTTTCCTCGCTCACACTGCGGAGTAGATAGCCGGACGCGGCAAAGACCGCGATGAACAGGAGAATCGAAAAGAAATAGGGGGCGATGAAACCGGCAAGGATCGCAAAGATACCGCCCGCCTGCGACTTGCCTTTCTCGTCGAGCGTCACCAGATCGAGTTTTGCCGGATTCGCGGCGCGTTCTAGCGTCGCCGCGTCCACTTTGCCGGCGAGCAGTCCGTTGACGAGAAAGGCGCGCAAATCGCCGGACGCGGTGGAGGAACCAGAACTGGAGAAAAGATTTTGGACGTACGCAGTGATCTGACCGCTCGCAAGGTAATCCGCGGGAATGACATAGTAGGTGCCGATTTGCTCCGCCAACAACGCGCGCCTCGCCGCATCTTCATCGGCAAACGCGATGAACTGGTCGGCGAATGACGGCGCAATCGGCGTGAACAATCGCGAATGGTCTACGACGCCGACTGGCTTG
Organism: Anaerolinea sp.; assembly: GCA_020722265.1. Taxonomy (GTDB): domain Bacteria; phylum Chloroflexota; class Anaerolineae; order UBA4142; family UBA4142; genus DYLA01. The sequence goes on along the minus strand of DYLA01000017.1, from coordinate 2,220 downwards.
GGCTGGCGCGCGAACTGGGCGCGGAGCAAATTCGTCGCCTCACCCGAAAAGAAAACGGCGATGACGAGACCGATCGCGCCGAGCGCGGGAAAGAGCAGGGTTACGAAGATAAACCCGAGCCGACGAACGTTGGTGCTGTACTCGTGCCAGGCAATCGTCCAGATTTTAGACATGGTTGGCTCCATCCTTCACGACCGCGACAAAGATTTCTTCCAGCGACGCAGACGCCATCGCGAACTGCTCTACCGATAGACCGCGTTCGAGCAGCGCGCGCAGAAAATCACGCGGCGCGATCTCCGGCTGGAGATACACCCTCTGGCGCTGATGGCGCGCCTCGACGCGCACGACCTCGCGCCAGCCGGTCAAATCCAGCGGCGGAGCGATCTCGATGGCGTTCGGCGCGAACTGCTTCTTGATGTCGGTCAGCGCGCCATACAGCACCGCGCGCCCGTGATGGACCAGCGCGATCCGTTCGCACAGCGCTTCGACCTGACTCATCTCGTGCGCGGAGAGGATGATCGTCTTGCCCTGCACGCGCAGATCGCGAATCAGATTCCGCACCACTTCGACGTTCACCGGGTCGAGTCCTTGGAATGGCTCGTCGAGAATCACCAAATCGGGATCGTGGATGATGCTGGCGATGATTTGCGCTTTTTGCTGCATCCCGCGCGAGAGCTCCTGCACCTTCCGCCGCGCCCACTCGCCCAGTTCCACCCGTTCGAGCAGTTCGCGCGCGCGCTGGCGCGCGGCGGGCGCGGACATTCCCTTCAACCGCGCGAGATACGTCAACGCCTCCTCCACGCTCAAGCCGCGATACAGGCCGCGCTCTTCCGGCAAATAGCCGATGCGCGCCCGCGCCGCGCCGGGCGGATGCCCCAGCACGCGCGCACGTCCCGAATCCGGCTTGATGATGTCCATCAAGATGCGAATCGTCGTCGTCTTGCCCGCGCCATTCGGCCCCAGCAGCCCAAAGATTTCGCCGGACTGCACATCGAAACTCAAATGATCCACCGCAACGACGGCATCAAATGTTTTACCTAATTGTTCGACTTGAACCGCGTAGTTGTCCACTCCCATCCTTTCCCACCCACGGCTAGCTGGCTGCCGGCGCAGTGATCGTGAGATACCCTTCCGTCCAAGTCGTGTAGCGGAACGTCTGATACAACCCCCCGATGAAGATCAAGAGGATGAGCATCGGAATTCCCACAACGACTCCGACGACGATCGCCGGCGTCGCCGAATTTGCCGCCACGCCGACCGCAATCGCCAAAACGACCGGGATGCCGATCAGAATCAGCGCGACGATCAACATCAGCAAACCAAATCCAATCTCAATACCGATGAGGAGCAGGTAGAGAACAGCGACATTTTGCAGATTCTCGCGCACCAGCCGATACCCCTCACGAATCGAGTCCATCACTCCACGCTGACGAATGATGCAGGTGCAAACGATGAACTGATAAAAGGGATGGATGATCAGTTGGATCAGCCAGAGGAAGAACCCGAGACAACAGAGCAAAGCAATTGACCCGATCGCGCCGCTGACGCCGGCGACGATCACTTCGGGCGATGGATTGCGCCCTGCCGCAATCAGCGGGACCAACGACGCAACCAGCGGCACGAGTCCCACCAAGATGACCGCCATCGAAAAGAGCGCGAGCGGAATGTTGACGACGAGCGCGATGCCAAGCAGTCGCCAGAAATTCGCCGCGCCGATGCTAAAGCCGCGCCTGACCGTCGGCGCAGTCCCGTTCGCTTCCAACTCCTGCACCTGTCCGATGATCGCGGCGCGGCAGACAAAGCGCAGGACGATCGAAAGCAAAAGCCAGACGAGGAAAAAGCACACGAGCGCGAGCGCCACCACCAGAATCATCTGGATGACTTGAGCCGGCACCTCAGTATCGAAATGGCCCCCACCTCCATTTCCCCCAAAGTTGCCGAGATTGAAACTACCACCCCCGCCTTCCCCACCAAGAAGCGCGAGCAAAAAGCCGAACAGCCACAACGCGCGGAACTGGCGCGTGACCTCGAACGAACGAGCCAAAATCTTTCCGTAATCCACCGTCTCCTCCTTTGACAATCCCCCCGAAGCAGAGTATAGTCGCGCTACTTTTCTCGGGAGAAAGAATGTTACAACGCGTGCGTGCCTTCACCACCGAATTTCCGCGCCAGTTCTGGGTTCTCTTCTGGGGCACCCTCGTCAACTCGATTGGCAGCGGA
>DYLA01000016.1:19042-27262 GCA_020722265.1 Anaerolinea sp. | reverse complement strand
AACTTACGTTACACGCTACGTTTTCCGACGGTAATCACGGCTTTTTGCCGTGATACCCGCTATAAACGTAGCGGGTATCACTTGGCGCTCTCGGCGACAGCGGGATGTAGCGATCCTTCGCGCCCTTTCCCGCTGTCACCCGAATTTGCATGCGACACAGCCAGAGCAAGCCCTCCGCTCTCCATTTTCTGCGAAAGCGGATTGCTTGCGCGTTTCCGCTTCACGCGGCGCGCGGCTATGCCGTGTTCGGCGAACGCGCACGGCGCGCCGCGATAATGATGAGCACGAGTACGATGCCCCCGCTGAGTAACAGCAAGTCCTCGCCCAGACCGGTCGCCGGCATTCCGCCGGACGGCGTCGTGGTGCCGGTGACGGTCGCTGTCGCAGTCACTGCTCCTGGCTCCACGGTAACCGGCGCGACCACCAGCGTCGCCGTTGGGGTTGGCTCCGTCGTCATCGTCGCCGTTGGCGCGAGCGCGAAGGAACGCGTGGGCGTCGTCACGACAAACCGAATCGTAGGAGTGGGAGGAGGCGCGCCAGCGCCAAAAAGTCTCGGGATGAAAATGACTCCCAGGACTCCCACGGCGCCGATGAGCAACAAACCGACCAAGCCCAGCACAATGATGATGAACACTCGGTTAGGTCCGCCCCCTGCGGGTGCTACTTCTGCCATCGTGAATGTCTCCTTTCTTCCGAAATGGACTTGCGATCAGCCGATCAGTTCAAGGTTTTCCCAAGGGGCGAACCAACGCTCTCCCCCGGACAATTCCACGTCTGCGCCCCATGCTGTGATACCACTTAGCACACGGGGTGCGGTCGGCACCTGAGCAATCGTTCCGATTTCGCCAAAATGCGTTTTGCCGACAACTCGAACGCGCGCGCCGACTTGGAGGGTCAACGGCGGCGGCGGGAGCGCGGTCTCTCCGCTACTGCTCGTCGCTGGCATTGGAATGAACACTTCGGGCCGCGCCGTCGGACTGGTCGTGTTGAGGGATGCCTCCTCGCCGTTGTGCGCGGCAAGTACTTGGAAAATCGGTGCAGCGAGTGCGTGCACGCCCCACCCCTCGGTGATCAGCGTCGGCAGTGCGAGGGTCTTGACCAGATCGCCCCAACGCGGCTCTAGCCCGCCGAGAATCAGACCGGCGACGCGCTCTTGCGCTGCGCGTCGAAGCGCCATCTCGTCCGCTTCGCCGGCGACTAGAATACAACCCCGTGTGGAAATGTCAATCCGTTCCTCGGTCAATCGCCCGGCAGGGTCTTCGCCGATGACGTGGAGGACGCCGTTCGCCTCGCCGCCGACGCCCCAGACGCCTTGCACGAGCGCGCCGGTGGCTTCGATGACGACGCCGAGACGCGGCATCACGTTGACCACGCTGCCGCGATACAACGCTTTGAGTTCGAACGACTCCCCGGTCAATTCGATGGCGAGCCATGCCCCTTGCTGCGCGACGATGCGTCCATCGCCGGGCGCGCGGTAGACCCGCTGCAACGTGCCAAACCATTCGGGCTTGGCGGCGATAATGTCGCGCGCTTGAACATCCTCGCCCGGCTTTTTGACGAGGTACTTGGGGAGCGCGGCTTCGGTCGTCCGCAGATAGCGCGCCAGCGGAACTGGATACAAGCGACCGCTCGCGGAGGATTTGGCGACGACATCGAGTGCACTGACGCGAGCGCCCGGGGCAGACAGCACCATCCCGCGCGTCGGCAAGACCCGTTCGCGACGAATACGCGTAAAAGGAAGCACGCGCGTTTCCGCCAGCAGAGGGAGCGCCGCATCAGTCATAACTCACCTCGCCGCCAATGTCCCAGTACCACTGCTGGATTTTGGCGCGGCGTTTTTCCGCGTCGTCGGGCAGCGCAATCGGTCTGCCGCGGGCGTCTAGCACCAACCCCAGCGCGCCCCCTTCAATTTGCGCTTTGAACGTCCCGCGCGTGGCGCCCTCCAAATCCACCCCACTGGTCACACGCGCCTGAATCGTCGCCTTTTGACCAGTCGCCAGCGGCACCAGTTCCAGCGAGCCATGCGGAACTTCGTAACCTAGCGCGCCCCCGTCGGCAGGCTGAACCTGCACGCGCAAATCTACTACGCCGTCTCGATTGCGCGACAGCGGCGCGATCACCGTGCCTAGCGTGACCAAGCCATCGCGTTCGAGCACTTGGGCGGCTGCCGCCGGGCTGATGGCAGCCAGCGCGCCGAACGCGGGCGCCAGTCCAAGCGCATCCACCGCGAGCGTAAAGATGCCGCGCGGTTGCAACGCATCGAGGGCGAGGAGTGCGAGCGCGCCCGGGTTGGCACTGTTTGCAAAGACACCGCCGGTCAACAGCACAAGGTCGCAGTCGGCCGGGTCAATGCCTCCCTGGCGCGCGGCGGTCGCGAGCGCGGCGCGCGCGGCGGCGTGCATCAGATAGACCTCCTCGCGTGTCGTTGGAATCGCCAGCGGACGCAAGGCGTGGTTGAACCAGTCCTGCCGCGCCTCGTCGGCGGAGATGTCCAAGGGCAACCAGTCCAGCGGTGCGAGGACGCCGTCGCGCGTGACGGCGTTGACGATGTTCCTGCCGATGCCCAAGTCTGCGCACACAACCCGCGTGTACGTTTCGCCGCGCGCCATCACCACGCTAGTCGTCGCGCTGCCGATGTCCGCGCCCAGCACCCCCAGACCGTACCGACGCGCGAGAAAACGGACGACGTTTTCGAACGCGCGAGCGGTGGCAAGTGGCGGTGCCGCCAAGTGGCTGCTCAACGCGTTCATCCCCGGCAGCCAGGCGATCTTCTTTTCCGCATAGAGCGCTTCCAATTCGTGGCGGAGCGGGGCGATGTTTTCTTGTGCCAGGGTCGGGCGTACGTTGTCCACCACGCGCAGCGGCGCGATCTGCCCGATGCGCGCGTTGATGTGTGGACGCGCGTCGCGATTGCCGGCGAAAATGAGCGTGGGGCGCGCGCTCTCCTCGCGCGCGGCGACGAGGGTGGCGACGAGGTTGGTGAGGTCGTACAGCGCGGTCGTCGCGCCGCCGTCAATGCCGCCTACGATGACGATGACCTCGGGATTCGCCTGCGCTAATGCGGTGGCGGCAACGACCGCTGGGTCTTGGGCGGTCGCCGGCGCGCCGGTGGTGGGTTCGGAACTCGCCGACGCGATGGGACGCATCCAGCGTCCGGCGACCTCGTCCAGCGCGAGCGTCGCGGCGACGATGGCGTAGGTGCCTTGCGTCGCGCGAATCGCGCTCTGCAGACTCACCTCCCGGCTCAAGCCGACGATAGCGACGCGCAAGGGCGCGGGTGCGCTCGTGACCGCCACGTACGCGTCCACCCCCCCGCCGATGGGACGCTCGGGCGTCAGCACCTGCTGGTCTTCGGTCAGCAGCGCGCGTCCAGTGCGCGCCTGAATCTGCGCGATCGCATGGGTCAACCCGGTCAGCACGTCGGTATCGGGCGGATTGATGGTTGTGGGACACGCTGCCGCGCCGATGAACCGAAATTCTTCGCCGACCAGATCCACCAACCCTACTTTGGTCTGTGCGCTGCCAATATCGGCAACGAGGAACGATTCGAGTTTCGAGTTCGGCATTGAGAGTTAGGGGTTATGCTTGAAAACTATTTTACCACTTGCAGCCAATCGTGCAGCAGAAAGTAGACGCGGTTGATCAGAATCGAAACGCGCGAAACCGCCGTCGCCGCGAAAATCGCCCCGAAGGCGACGAGCACGAACCAGCGCCCCACGTAACCCCACCCCCGCGCTGCCGCTTCGATGACGCGCCCCGCCGGGCGCTGGGGCAGGGTCACAAAACGAAAGGAGAGGAACGCGCCAAGCGTACCGACGACGAGCAGCAGGTTGTCCAACGTCGTCAGCGGCACAACCGTCGCGCCGAGTTGCGGCAACAGCGCACCGCTCAACGCGCCTCCAATCGCCAGCGCGCTTCCCACGCCGAACAGAAACGCGATGGGGAGGTTGCCGAGCGGCGCCCATTGGGCGCGCAACTTGGCAAAGAGCAGCAAGCCCAAGACGAGGGGAATGAACAAATGCCAGTTCCCCAGCGAATTCTGGAGCAGCGGCAGCGCAAGACGCTCGATCAAAACAACTTGGATGGCAATCGTCGCGGCGTAGCCCACCGCGACGCCGACGAAAATCGCTTGGGCAATTCGGAAGAGCGGCGTATCGCCCAACAGATAACTAAAAACGAGCAGCGTCAAAATCGCGCCAGTCCATACACCAATGAGATCGCTCATCCCCGTTGGTCCTTGACGCGGCGCGGTCGCCGCACCCAGTAGACGATGTTTCCCAGAATCACGATGGCGACCAAGGTCAACTGCGCCGCCGTCTGCGCGTTCACGCTGATGACCGCCAAGCCCGGCTGTGGTTGCTGCGACAAGATTTCGTACTGCGCCGCGCCGAGCAACCCGCCGATGAGCGCGGTCAATTGCCCGGCGCTGCGGTAGGCGCGCGCGTTCGGTTCGACGGCGGCGCTCACCCCCGCGACGATGCGCGCGTTCGCGCGGGGTTGCACTTGCTCCATCCACATTCGCAGCGCGGCATCCGTACCGGCGAATTCGATGACGAGCGCAACGTCGCGCAACGTCTTGACGTTCGCACCGACCGGCGTCGTGCTGAAGGCGACCTGATACACAGCCTCGCGCGCGTCGGGCGCAAAGCCATCGGTGGCGAGTTTGGAGAGCGCGGCTTCGTTGCCGGGCAAATAGCCCAGGATGACATAGTGCACGCCGTAGTCATAGTTGCCCGCCGCGCGCGCCGCCGGTTCTAGGACGCGCCGCGCCATCTGCGGTCCGGTCTCCAGCGTGCTCACCGCGACGATTTTGACCGGGCGGCGAATGAGGTGGCGCACAATCGCCGTCGCTTGCAAATCCATCTCGCCCGCCAAACCGGGCTCATAGTCGAAGGACAAGAGTACCGTCGAGTTGGGAGGGAGGGCGTCAATCACGCGCACGAACTCTTCCGCCGCCACGCCGCCACTAATCGGCACGGACAAGCCAAACAGATCGAATGGCACGAAGAAAGGAATCACGATCGCGAGCGCGAGAAGCAAATAAATGAGCGGGCGCATCGTCCACACGCGACGCGGACGAACGGCGGGGGCAGCGGATGCCGGCGCACTCGCAAGGATGGCTTCGAACGCGCGCGCGCCCTCGGTGGATCGTGGGGCGGGGGGCTGGGGAAGCGCGTGCGGTTCGGCGATTGCCGCTGCCAAGGGCAAGACGCCCGCCAAGCCAAAGAGCGGACCGCTCGTTTCGATGGGCTCTTTTTCCAGTTCGGCGAAGGGCGCTTCGACTTCGCCTGGCTTGAGCGCGGTCAACCAAGCCGGCACTTGGTCCGGCGCCGCCGGTTCGATGGCCGGCGCAGCGGGCTCCGCCACGAGCGGCGCACCCGGCTCAATCGGCACCGGTGTTCGTAACCAGTCCGGCAGATCCTCTTCTTCCGCTGCCGCCGGCTCCTCGGTGAGCCAAGCGGGAGCGACCGGAGTCGTGGGAGGCGCGGCAGCCACCAGCGATTCGATCAAGGTTTCGCCCGGTTTTTCCTCTTCGACCGGCGCGGGTTTTTCCGCTGACGGTTCTGGCGCGGTTTCTCTCAACCATTCGGGGATGGCAGTTTCTATCGGGACAGAAGCAAGTTCCAGAGGCGGCAACGCGCTCGGTTCCGCCGGCGCGGGCTCTTCGGTGGCTGGGATAGCGGCAGCGGGCTTGAGCCAATCCGGCACCTCTTCGACCGCTGTCGTCGCTTCGCGCAATTGGCGCAACCAATCTTCGCGACTCGGTGCGGGTTCGCTCGGCGGCGTCTCTTCTTCGGCTCGTGGCTCTGTTGGGATGGATGTTCTGAGCCAATCGGGAATATCCTCTTCCGCTTCGACAGGTGCGCGCGGCGCTGCCTCTTCGGCGGAGGGGGTGGCAGGCGCGCCTAGCCCCTCGGGTACTTGCGCCTCCTCCTCGCTCGCCGGTTTTGCTGGCGCTTCTTCCTCCGGCTGAAGCGTACGCAATCGGTCGAGCCATTCGGAGGAAGAAGTGGCTTCGCGGGGGGCAGTCTGCGCCGGGGGCTCGGTTTGGGCTGGCGTCTCCGCCGGCGGCTTGGCGGGCAAGGACAATCCCTTGATGGGCGGCGTGGTTGGAGGTGCTTGTTCCGTCGGCGCGACGATGAGAGGCACGAGGCGCGCGCCACACTTGCTGCAAAAGACGCTTTCGACTTTGTTCGGCTCTCCGCACATCGGGCAAGTCAAACCCGAGGACTGGGTCAGCCGCGCGCCACAGTTGCCGCAGAATTTACTGCCGTCTCGATTCTCGTAGCCGCACAGAGGACATTGAATCATGAGAGTTTCACGCGATCATCGCTTACTCGGAATACGGGCGATCCATTCCGATGAGAAGCCGCAAGCCAGTCGCAATCGTTCCGAGCGCGACGCCGAGCAGGATCCCGCGCACGCCCGCCACGCCGGGCACGCGCAAGACCCACTCCTTTGCCTCGTTCAACGCGCCAAGCAATGGCGCTTGTCCGATAAAGACGACAAGCGCGGCAACGAGCATCAAGGTCGTCTCGATACTGCGGGCGCGCAACGCGCGGTACGCCGCTGTCGCCAGAAAGAACGCGACGAGTGCGAAGAACGCGCCGTGCAGCGGAACGTAGAGATAATCGAAAACCCAGGCGAGCGCGTCGCTCGACGCGCCCAAGAACAGTCCAATCAGCAGAACAGTGAGCGCGGTGAGTAGCACGAGCGCGCTGTACCCCGCCCCCGGCTCGGCGCGTCGCGCCAGGCGGTCCAGATGAACGAGCGCGAGATTGACGAGACCGAGAAGGAGCGCGAACGCGGTGAGAAGGATCGTCCACTCTTTGAAGACGAATCCGAGCGCGTCGAGTAAGGGGAAGGCGAAGAAGAAATCCGCCAAGACGATCAAGCCAACACCGATGGCGACAGCGGTAGCAAGCCACTTCATCTCACAGCACCCCCCAGGTCTTGAGCAGGACCGCGAGGAGGAGCAAGCCCATGAGGCAAGCGCGCCATATGTCCTGCGCCAGGAGACTACTCACGTGCACCAGCTTGTTCGAGAGGTACGCGCCGCTGGCGTAAATTTCCTCGCCGATGAGAGGGTGCGTCGCCGTGGCGTAGACAAAGGGCAATGTCTGCGGTTCGCTCGTCCCACCGATTTGGGTGAGGTCGCGTTGCGCGCCGGCTTCGCCCATCAGCAGAAACTCGCTGCCGAAATTTCCCACCATCACGTTCGCGATGAGTTTCTGCTGGTTGACGAGTCGCATCACGCCGGCGGCGTAGGCGAAGGCATCGTTCTGGCTGGTGGTGTACGCGTTGGGATCAGGGGCGATGAAACGCGCGCGCGTGGGATTGTATTCCTCCGGATAGCCTTGGCGTTGATAGGCACGGCGCATCAGGTCTTGCGCGACCGGCAGCGCGGTCGGATGAGCGAGGGTGATGATGGGAGGGCTGGCGCTGATGGCGGCGCGCTCGGCAACGCAATCCAGGATGTGCAAGGCGGCAGTCGTATCGGCGGTGAAACGATCGCCAATGCCAGCGATGCCAAGGGAGAGATGCAGGGGCTGACCGGTTTCGGCGGCTTGCGCGAGGAGACCTTTGAGCGCGGCATAGCCCGGAATCGGGCGCAAGGAGAGGCGCGCACCCCGCTTGACCGCCCAGTGTGCGAAGAAGAAAATGGGAAGGAAAAAGAGGAACAAGCCCAGCATCACGGCGCGGTCTGTTCCAATCGTTGAATTGAGAAGACTGGCTAGCACATCCAATCCGCGGTTCTCCCCAAGCCGCGACAGGCGACGAGTGACACGCGACCAGAGAAAATCCCGCGCTCCACTTGTCATCTATCGTGGCAGATACGCGCCTCTCCAGCGAACTCGTTGACTCACATTTGCCGGCCGCCGTCAGACAAACGCAGCGTTTCCAGTCGCTCGATCAATGCGGCGATGCCGGCGCGGTCCTCCAGCAAGAGCGTGAAATCGCGCAGGTCTGCCGGCGGCAAGCCGAGCCGGAGAAACGGCTCAGCGACCCAGAGCAGTTGCGCGCCCAGAAAGGAGAGCGGCTTGTAGGTCTCCAGAAACAAAATCGCCGGCGCGCTCAATCCAAGTTCCGCCACACGCCGCGCGAGACGCTCGACCAATTGCTCGCGGCGTTCCGTATCCAAAGCCATCGTGCACTCTTTCGACTGCAGCCCCATTATACGGCGAGTATCGCGATACGTCAAGCGGAGTTGCGTTTCGA
>DYLA01000016.1:6795-18942 GCA_020722265.1 Anaerolinea sp. | reverse complement strand
TGCAGCCCCATTATACGGCGAGTATCGCGATACGTCAAGCGGAGTTGCGTTTCGAGCAGGGCTGTTGCCAAGTCGCGTTCGGGCGACTGCAGAGACGCCCCGCCGGGGCGTCTCTGCGGGTGATGGTTGCTGCGGTTTCAACCGCTTGTCAACAGATTCTGCAACAGCCCTATATGACCAAGATTCTGGACGCGCGGGTCGCCGCCGCGCTGGGGCTCAAGTAAGCCCTAGTCAACCTCCCGCAGGTGCTTGGCCTGCGGGAGGTGGGTGGATATTTACGCCACTGCGAGCCGCGCGCGCAATTCGTCAGCAGAGCACTCGCGCATCTCCGCGCCGAACACTTCGCCGAAGCGCGCGGCGACGCGCGCGCGAACGGCGGGCATCTCGACCGGCTGGTTCAGCGCGCGCGTCATCGAAGTCACGGTTCGGTCGGCGAGACCGCACGGCACGATCCACTCAAAGTGCGCGAGGTTCGGGTCCACGTTGAGCGAAAAGCCGTGATACGTGACCCACTGCTCGATGCGCGCGCCGATCTGCGCGATCTTGGCGTCCCCTACCCACGCGCCCACGCGCTTGGGATCGCGCGTCGCGTGAATCCCAAAATCTCCGAGCGTGCGCGTCAGCACCTCCTCCAACGAATGAACGAACCACCCCACATCCAGCCGCCAGCGACGCAAGTCCAGAATCGGATAGCCGACGAGTTGCCCGGGTCCGTGATAGGTGACCTCGCCGCCGCGCTCGACGCGAAAAACCTCGACGCCGCGTTGGCGCAAAAATTCGCGCGAGACAAGAAGATTGGACTCGCGCGCGTTGCGTCCAAGGGTCAAGACCGGCGGATGTTCGAGGAGGAGCAACACATCGTTCAACCCGCCGCGCTGGCGCACGCGTACGATATGATGTTGCAGCGCGAGGGCATCCGCGTAGGGAGTGATAGAAAGGTTGACGAACCAAACCGCATCCATTTCGATTTCAGATTTCAAAATTCGGATTCCAGGTTGGCATCTCTGCGGCTCGATCCGCCATTAGAAATCAATTCCCTTTTGCGCGAGAATTCCCTTTTGGTACGGGTGCTTGATCTCGCGCATCTCCGTCACGAGGTCGGCGCGCTCGATCAACTCCGGCGGCGCGCCGCGCCCGGTCAGCACGATGTCCAAGTCCGCCGGTTTGGCGTCCAGCAACTCCATCACAGCCTCTAGAGACAGCAAACCGAGTTTGAGCGCGATGTTCACCTCATCGAGAATGAGCAAATCGTATTGACCGGAGAGCATCCGCTCGCGCGCGAATTGCAGCGCGGCGGAGGCGGCGGCGCGATGCTCCGCTTCGGGCAAGCGGTCGTTGAAGATTTTGCAAAACCCCTTGCCCATCGGCACGATTTCCAAATCGGGTGCGAGTCGCTTGGCAGCGTCGAGTTCGCCATAGTGCCACGTCCCTTTGACGAATTGCACCATCAACACGCGCCAGCCATGCCCAATCGCGCGCAGCGCCACACCGAGCGCGGCAGTCGTCTTGCCTTTGCCATCGCCGGTATAAACGATGATGAATCCGCGCCCGCCCTTTCCTTTCATCGAGTCCTCCGCGCGCGGATTGTAGCAGTATCGGCGCGCCTTGTCAAACCATTCGCTTTTGGATATAATTGAACCGGAGTTCGCGACGATTCGGCGCGAATCAGCCTGCGTGCGACGCAGACGATCTACTATCTCACTGCTTGAGGAGCGTCCGGTGCCTCAATCCGCAACTACCGCTCGAATTGCCGCGCGCATGGACGTGTTGCCACGCGCCCCCACGCGGCGACGCATTCAGTGGTCGGGATACCTTTACATTCTCCCGGCTTTCGTCATCATCGCTACGTTTCATTTCATCCCTGTATTCTACGCCATCTACATCAGTCTACACAAAGGCGCGATCAACAAGTTCGTCTTCACCGGGTTCGACCATTACCTCCGCGCGCTCGGAGGCGAAGAGTTTTGGAACGCGCTGATAACGACGTTTATGTACGCCGGGCTGACGATGCCCTTTACGATCGCACTAGGGCTCTTCTTTGCCTATCTGTTGTATCAGCCGTTCGTCAAGGCGCGCGGACTCTTCCGCGCGATCTTTTTCCTGCCCTACGTCGTCTCCACCGTCGGCTCCTCGATCATCTGGGCGTGGATTTTCGATCCGCGCAGTGGGTTGGCGAACTGGCTCTTGCGCGCGTTCGGCCTCCAGCCCTTGCGCTGGCTCATCGAACCGAGCGGCATCGGCGAACTGCTCGCCAAGAATATGGGGTGGACGATTCCGACGTGGGCGAGCGGTCCCAGTCTCGCCCTCGTCGCCATTTCGATCTTTTCGATCTGGCAAGCGATGGGGTACGACATCGTGATCTTTCTCGCCGGACTGACGAACATCCCGAGCGAATTGTACGAAGCCGCGCGGATTGACGGCGCGAGCGGGTGGACCTTGTTCCGACATATCACCGTCCCGCTGCTCGCGCCGACGACTTTTTTCGTCGTCGTGATTTCCGTCATCGGTTCGCTGCAATCGTTCAATCACATCTTTACGATGAATCACGCGGCGGCGCAATCGCTGGGGGGACCTTTGGGAAGCACAAGCACGCTGACGGTGTATATGTTCGACCAACTGTACACTCACGCCAACTATGGCTATGCGACCGCCATCGCGATCTTGCTCTCGCTCATCATTCTTGCATTCACGCTGTTCAACTTTCGATTTCTCGGACGCCGCGTGCAGTATTGAACCCAGAGTTCGCACCCGCTCGCGTGGACAAGCCGACTGACCGATAAAGCCGTCAGTTTCACTCTCTTGCCGATGGCTGGATCGAGGGTGCGAAAGCTTGGTTGAAGGGAACGCCTATGGCATGGACGACCGTCAAACGACCCGTCACCAGTGTTGACCGCCTCAAGTCGCTCACAGGGCAAACAGCCATTTACGCCATCCTGACTCTTGGCGCGCTGTGGGCGCTCTTTCCGTTCGCATGGATGGTGCTCACGTCGCTCAAGGGCTACACCGAGGCGTACGCGGTCGAGACCTTTTTGCCGACGCGCTGGCTCTTTTCGAACTACATTGACGCGTGGAACACCGTGGGGCACTTTCCGCGCTACTTTGCCAACACCCTCTTCATCGCCCTCTGCACCGTCGCGGGCGTCCTCACTACTTCGACGCTGGCGGCGTACGCCTTCGCGCGGATGGACTTTCCGGGACGCGACGCGCTCTTCATGGTGCTGCTGGCGACGATGATGATTCCGTTCGAAGTCACGTTGATTCCGAACTTTATTCTCGTGCGGAATCTGAAATGGGTAGACAACTACGCCGCGCTCATCATCCCCTGGATTGCCAGCGCCTTCAGCATCTTTTTATTGCGCCAGTTCTTCAAATCCATCCCGCAAGAACTGTTCGACGCGGCGGTGATTGATGGCTGTTCGCATCTGCGCTTTCTGCTCACCATCGTCGTGCCCCTCTCGCGCCCCGCGCTGATCACCAGCGGCTTGTTCACCTTCCTCGCCAGTTGGAACTCGTTGATGTGGGCAATTCTGGTAACGAACAAGCCGGAGATGCGCCCGATTCAAGTTGGGATGGCAGCGTTCATCGGCGAAGCCGGGACGCAAGTTCAACTCCTGCTCGCGGCAGTGACGATCAGCGTGATTCCCGTCGTCCTCTTGTATCTGGTTCTGCAGCGCTGGTTCATTGAAGGGATTGCGACTGTCGGAATTCGCGGTTAGAGGAGGTGATGACCATCCACAAAAACAGACGAAGGACAGCCCCATCAAAGAACGACTACTAGCCGAAAAGGAGAAAATCGAAATGAAAAAGTATCTTGCACTCACGCTTTTGTTGATGCTCGCCGTCTTCATCGCCGCGTGCGCCGCGCCGACGCCGGCACCCACCAAGCCACCCGCTGTTCAGCCGACAGCGGCGCCCACAGCAGTTCCCGCCAAACCAACAGAAGCGCCAAAACCAACCGAAGCCCCCAAGCCCACCGTCGCGCCGACGGCGGCACCCGCCAAACCGGTCGAGATCCAGTTCTGGACCTCGCAAAGCCAACTTCAGGACGAGGCACTCAAGAAACTTGCCGCCGAGTTCAAGAAACAGAATCCTAACATCACCGTCGTCGTGACGTATCAGGGTTCCTACTCTGACGCCTACAAGAAGATCACTGCTGCCATCGCCGCTGGCAGCCCCCCGGACATCGCCATCGGCTATCCGAACACCATCGCGACCTACATCAAGTCCGACGCGATCGTCCCGCTCGACGATTACATGAAGGACCCCAAGATCGGCTTCAGTGACGCTGATCTGAAAGACATCTTCCCGGCGTTCATTGACAAGTACCCGCTCTACGGCAACAAGGTGTACAGTCTGGCGTTTATGCGCTCGATGGAGGTGATGGTCTACAACGCCGATCTACTCAAGCAAGCCGGACTGGCCAAGCCGCCGGAAACGTACGAAGACTTTCTCAAGGTCTGCGCGGCGGTGAGCAAACAGCCCGGTCTGCCTTGCTACGAAATGCCCGGCTCCGGCGCAGCCTCCACCTTTGCCACCTGGGTCTTTAGCCGCGGCGGTGATCTCCTTAGCCCCGATTTCAAGAGCGTCCTGTTCGACAAGCAGGCTGGGCTCGACTCGATGAACTTTCTCAACGAGTTGTTCACCAAGAAATACGCCATCCTCCAAGCCAAGTCGTATCAAGACCAGACCGATTTCGCACTCGGCAAAGTCCCCTTCACCTTCAGTTCGACGGCGGGCTTGCCGTACTACATCAAGGCGATCAAAGACGCCGGCAACAAGGTGACGAACTGGGGCCTTGCCCCCGCCCCGCGCACCATCAAGGACCCCGTCGTGAACGTCTATGGACCCAGCACGGCGATCTTCAAGACCACGCCGGAGAAACAGCAAGCCGCCTTCCTGTGGCTCAAGTTCCTGATGAGCAAGGACGCGAACGCCGAATGGGTCAAGACGACCTACTACTTCCCGGCGCGCGCCTCTACCAAAGAAGCGCTGGCTGACTTTATCAAGGCCAACCCACTGTACGGCAACGCGTACGAATGGCTCAAGTACGGTCGCTCCGAGCCGCAATTTACCCCCGCGTGGGAACCGATCCGCAATGCCATCGGCAATGCGATGGTCGCTGTCGCCAACGGCAAAGCCACGCCCGAACAAGCGTTGCAGGACGCGGTCAAAAAAGCCAACGACGCTATCGCGGCGGCGAAGTAGTCAACGCCCCTTCATCATTGCGCGGTAAGACCAAGACACCTGGCTCAAGTCAGGTGTCTTGCATTTTCCGCGCGCCCTCCTGGCGCGATTTGATTTCGATGCAGTTCACTGCTACAATGCGCTCGCTCGATTCTCACTTCAGGAGAGACGATGTATCTCACGCGGCTCGCGCTGACCAACTTTCGCAACTATGCTCATCTCGAACTCGACCTTGCGCCGGGCATCACGCTGGCGCAAGGTAACAACGCGTGCGGCAAGACCAGTCTGCTCGAAGCGATTTTCTACCTCGCCACCGCACGCTCACCACACGCCAGCGCCGATCGCGAACTCATCCGCTGGGGCGCGAGCGACGAACCGCTTCCGTTTGCGCGCATCGAAGCGGAAATCGTCAAGCGCGCAGAGGTGCGCGCCCAAATCGAAATCGTTCTGGTGCAAGCCGAAGATAAAAATCGCGCGGCAGCCGGCGAAGCGGCTGCCGCGCACCCAATCAACGGACGCGTGAGCAAGCGCATCAAAGTCAACGGCGTTAACAAACGCGCCCTCGACTTGCTCGGCGAATTGAACGCCGTCCTGTTCCTCCCCGAAGACCTCGATTTGGTGTTCGGCTCTCCCGGCGACCGTCGCCGCTACCTCGATACCACGCTGGCGCAGATTGACCGCCGCTACGGACGCGCCCTATCGAAATACAACCAAGTCGTCGAGCATCGCAACAGTTTGCTGCGCGAGTTTCGCGAGCGCGCCTTCAACCCTGCCGAACTCGCGATCTGGGATCGCCAATTGATTGACGAGGGGGCATACCTCGTCGCGCGCCGCGCTCAAACCATCGAACGCTACAACGAACTCATCGCCGATATCCACCCGCGCCTGACGGAGGGCGCGGAACGCTTGCGCCTGGTCTATCAGCCCAGCGTCGCGCTGGGTGACACAACCCCGGGGAACGGCGAGGCGCGCTTCGCCGCCATCGCGCGACAGTTCGCACAGCAATTGCAAGTGGCGCGTCCCCGCGAACTGGGCGCGGCGATGACCCTCGTCGGACCGCATCGTGACGAAGTGCGTTTCTGGATTGACCGCGCCGCCGCACCGCCGATGGATGCGATCACCTACGCCTCGCGCGGACAGGGACGCACGATCGCGCTCGCGCTCAAGTTAGCCGAAGTTGCCTTGATGCGCGCGGAAACCGGCGAAGCCCCCGTACTCCTCCTCGATGACGTAATGTCCGAACTTGATGCGGCGCGGCGCGCCGCGCTCGCGCAAACGATGCTCGACGCGCCGCAGGCAATTATCACCACAACCGACTGCGCGGATTTTCCGCCGGAATTTCTGGCGCGCGCGCATGCGCTAAATATCTGCGACGGACGCCTCCGCCCATTGCCCCTCCCCCAATTGGTAAATGCGCCCGCGTCCTAGTGAGTTACTCCACCAACGGCTTGTGCGCCGGCACACCCGCGCGGCGCGGATACATCGCCGGCGTCGCCGCCATCTTCTCGACGATGACGAGGTGGCGCGGTTCCAGCCCGGGCAACCGCACCGGCACGACCTCGCGCACGCGCCCGCCCAGCACGTCCAGCGCGCGCGCGGCGGCGCGAATTTCCGGCTCTACCTCGCTCCCCTTGAGTGCGACGAACACTCCCCCCACGCGCACGAACGGCAACGCGTATTCCAACAGCACCACCAAGTCCGCGACCGCGCGCGCTACCGCTGCATCGTACCGCTCACGATGCGCGGGTTGGCGCGCCAGGTCTTCGGCGCGAGCGTGAATCGCCATCGTGTCGCGCAGGTCGAGCCGCGCGATGATGTGCCGCAGAAACGCGATTTTCTTGCCGGTCGCCTCGAGCAAAGTGAGTTGCAGATGCGGCAAGACGATTTTGAGCGGGAGGCCGGGAAAGCCCGCCCCCGCGCCGACGTCCACGAGTCGCCGCGCCGCGCGCACGTGCGGCGCAACCGAGAGCGAATCGAGCCAGTGCTTGACGATGACCTCGTCGCGTTCGGTAATCGTCGTGAGATTGACGCGCGCGTTCCACGCGATCATCTCGCGGTAAAAGCATTCGAACGCGTCTTGCTGCGCGCGCCCTAGTTCGACGCCGAACGCGCGCGCGCCCTCGATAAAAAGTGACGTCGTCATCGTCGGCGATTATACCACAAAAACCGCGCCAGACCGCGTTCGGCGCATTTGCGAAATTCGGCAGATTCGAGTACGCTAGATGCGATGCCTCTTCCCGCCGGTGCTGCAAACCGGCGAGAGATAGATCACGGAGGACCCAATGCCTTTCGCCACTTGGAACGATGCCACACTTTTCTACAACGAACGCGGCGCGCGCGGCTTGCCGATCATTTTCGTGCACGGCGCGGGCTCGAATCACTTGATTTGGGGCGCACAGGTTCGCGCGCTCGGCGACCTCGCGCGCGCGATCGCAGTGGACTTGCCGGGACACGGCCAATCGTCGCCGCCCGGGCGCGACACGATAGACGCGTATCGCGATGCAGTACTCGGCTTGCTCGACGCGCTCGCGCTCGACCGCGCCATCGTGGTGGGGCACTCGATGGGAGGGGCGATCGCGCAGACGCTTGCCCTCTCGCATCCCGACCGCGTCGCCGGCTTGGGCTTGGTGGGCACCGGGGCGCGGCTACGCGTGCTCCCCGCCATCCTCGACGGCATCCTCTCGCCGAGCGAGTTCGATGTGACCGTGCGCCTCATCGTCGAGTACTCGTTTGCGCCGAGCGCGGACGCCGCGTGGCAGCAACTCGCCGAGGCGCAATTGCGCGCGTGCCCGCCCCAAGTGACGCACGGCGATTTCGTCGCCTGCAACGCGTTCGACGTGATGCCGCGCCTCGCCGAGATTCGCGCGCGGACGCTCGTCCTCTGCGGCACAGAGGATCGGCTAACGCCGGTCAAGTACTCCGAGTTCCTTGCCGCGCAGATCCCGCACGCGCGTCTCACGCGGGTCGCAGGGGCGGGACATTCGGTCATGCTGGAACGGGCGGAAGAAGTGAATCGCGCGTTGGTAGAGTTTGTGAGAATGTTCTAATCAAACTCTCATCTCCCAGCGTTGACTCTGCGCTCGATTGGTGCTATAATTTCGCTACGCTAAATATCCGCAAGGCAAAATTTCGCTTGGCAGCGCTGCCGACCGTGTGCCTGCTCCTGCCAAGTTTCTTTTTGCGGCAAGCGTTTCCGACTCCTGCGCCAGTTGTAAGAAACCGGCAGGAGAATGACAAGACTATGCCCCCTGACGATTACGAAATCATCGAACAAGCGCTGCAGCGGCTGCAGTGGGCGGAGCAGAAAAAGTTCTCGCAACTCCTCGCGCTGCACAACTTGACGCTGCCGCAGTTTCTGGTCTTGATGGCGATTCGCCGGCGCGGCGCGGGTTGCCCCATCGGCACGCTCGCCGAGGAAATGTGGCAAGCGTACCCCACGATGACCGGCATCGTGGATCGCTTGAAAGAGGCGGGGCTCGTCGCGCGCGCGGACGACCCCAACGACCGGCGCAAAGTCGTCGTCCAGCTCACCGCCGCCGGGCGCACGCTGCTCGAACGCGCACGGGGGGCGCGCCGCGCCCGGATGATCCGCGCGCTGGCGCATTTTTCACCGCGCGAGCGGCGCGAACTCGTGCGTTTGGTGAAAAAATATCTCGAAGCATTGGAGAAAGAAGCCGAATGAGACTCAATCAACGTCTTGCAATTCTTCTCGCGGGCGGCGCGATCGTGCTGCTGGTTCTGCTCGCCGTGAGCGTACCGCGCTTGATGACTCCTAACGCGTCGGTGAATGCCTTGGAAACTGTGACTGTTCGGCGCGGCACGCTCGAAGCGACGGTCAGCGCGACCGGCGCGATCAGTCCGCGCCGCGAAGCGCAACTCGCTTTTAGCGCGACCGGCGCGCTGACCCAACTCGACGTGAAGCCGGGCGACCGCGTTCGAGCCGGGCAGTTGCTCGCCGCGCTCGACACGCGCGAATTGGAATTGCAACTCGCGCAGGCGGAAGCGAATCTCGCCGCCGCGCAAGCGCGACTGGATCAGTTGAAGAATCCCTCGCCGGCGGATGTAGCGGCAGCGCAGGCGAGTGTCACGTCGGCGGAAGCCGCGCTGGCGCAGTTGCGCGCGCCGACGCCGAACGATATAACGATTGCCAAGTCCGATTTGGACAAAGCCGCCGCCGCGCTCGCGCGCGCCCAGAGCGATTACGATCGCACCGGCGGGTCGAGCAATCCGTTCATCGCGACGCTGCCCCAAGCGCTCGCGCTCCAGCAAGCGTCGCTGGACTATCAAAAAGCGCAGGCGTTGTACAACGCCAAAATCCATCCGAACGACAGTCAGATCAAGCAAGCGCAAGCAGCCGTCGAACAAGCGCGCGCTCAATTGGCGCGGCTCGTCAATCCATCTCCCAACGATTTGAAGAGTGCACAGGCGAACGTGGAGCAGGCGCGCGCCGCGCGCGATCTCGCCCAAGCGCGGCTCGATAACGCGAGGTTGCGCGCGCCGTTCGATGGCGTCGTCACGCGCGTAGATTTCGATCTGGGCTCGTTCGTGACCGCGGGGCGCGTCGTCCTCGCCGTTGCCGATACGTCCGAGTTGCGTGTGAAACTGAACATTGACGAGACCGACATCGCGCAAATTCGAGAGGGGCAACCCGTCTCGATTACGTTGGACGCATACCCCGACGTGGTCATCCAAGCGCAAGTGTCCGATGTGGCTTCGACGGCGACGATGGTGCAGGGGGTCGTGAACTATGTCGTCACGGTTTCGCTGAACGGCGGGGACGCGCCGGTGAAGATCGGTATGACGGCGGACGCGAATATCGTGGTGGCGCGCAAGGAGAATGTGCTGCTCGTTTCGAATCGCGCGGTGCGTGCGGTGGGCAATCAGCGGTTCGTGCGAGTGCCGGCGGACAATGGACAGACCAAGGAAATCGAAGTGAAATTGGGACTGGCGAACGATCAAGAGACCGAGGTGCTCGAAGGGTTGAGTGAAGGGCAAGTGGTCGTCACTTCGGTGGTGGCGCAGAATCCGATCGTGGGTTTCGGGCAGACGCGCTGAGAGGGAAGTTCGCGGTTCGAGGGTCCAAGATGAATCTTTGGGAAAGTATCCGTGTTTCGTTTCGTAGTTTGGGCGCGAACAAGCTGCGCTCGACGTTGACGATGCTAGGCATCATCATCGGTGTCGGTGCGGTCATCGCGTTGCTGTCCATTGGAAAGGGGGCAGGCGCCGCCATCACCGAACAAGTGCAGGGGGTCGGCTCGAATCTGATCGTTGTTCTCCCGGGTGTGGTGACGCGTGTGGGGCAGATGCCCACAACCGGAGTGCTCACGCTCGCCGACGCGAATGCGCTGGAGGACCGCGCGTGTTGTCCCGATATCGCCATCGTCGCGCCGGTGTATCAGCGCACCACCCAGGTGTCGTACGGGAGCAACAACTCGAATACGCAGGTGTCCGGCGTCACGCCCACCTATGAGCGTGTTCGCAACTGGCACACCGCGTCGGGGCGTTTCATTGACGAACGGGATCAGCAAACTGCCGCGCGCGTGGCGGTGTTGGGTCATCGGACGGCAAAGACGCTCTTTGGCAGCGAGGCGCCGGTCGGCAAGTCCATCAAGATCAATCGCGTGCCCTTTCGGGTGATCGGTGTGATGACGGAAAAGGGAGGCACCTCGTCGTTTGGCGGGAGTCAGGACGATGTGTTGTTCATACCGATTACGACGGCGACGCAGCGGGTGTTCGGTTCTGCGGCGCTGACGCCGCAGGGCGCGCCGCGCGTGAGTTCGATTTTCGTGTCGGCGGGAAGCGAAAAGCAGATCGACGCGGCGATGGCGCAGATTACGCAGGTGCTGCGGCAACGGCACAAGATCGTCTATCAGCAAGATGATTTCACCGTGCTCAGCCAAAAGGATTTGCTGGGCGCGTTGAATCAGATCACGGACATTCTCACGCTCTTCCTCGGAGCGATTGCGGCGATTTCGCTGTTGGTGGGAGGCATCGGGATTATGAACATTATGCTCGTTTCGGTGACCGAACGTACGCGCGAGATCGGTATCCGCAAGGCGATTGGCGCCAAGCGCAAGGATATTCTGGTCCAGTTCCTGATCGAAGCGGTAACGCTGAGTGTTGCCGGTGGGACGATTGGAATTCTGTTTGGGGGTGTGGTTGGCGCGCTGGTCAATACGACCGGGCTGATCAAGACGGTCGTGGAGCCATCGTCGGTTTTGCTGGCGGTTGGGTTTTCGATTGCCGTGGGTTTGTTCTTTGGACTGTATCCCGCTGTGCGCGCGGCGTCACTGCATCCGATCGAGGCGTTGCGCTACGAGTGACGCGCCCAGCGCCCCCCAAAGAGCCAAGACCTTCGCGATCGTGTGATCGCGAAGGTCTTGGTTTTTCGTTCCACGCGCATTGGGCGCGACGGGGGTGCGCCGCACTAGAACTGGCGGAAGCGATTCGCGGGCGCGCCGCAGAGGGGGCATTTGTCCGGCGCGCTGCCTTCGGCGGTGTAGCCGCACACGTCGCAGACGAAGAGTGCGCCGACTTGGACATCTTGCTTTGCTTCGGCGGATTGTTTGGCACGCGTGTACAGTTGCGCGTGCATCCTTTCCGCTTCGAGCGCACGTTCCATACTGACGACCGCGCCGCCTTCGGCTTGCTCCTTAGCCACGGCGATGTATGCCGGGTACATCTCGGCGATTTCGAAATTCTCGCCGCCGAGTGCACTTTCCAAGTTCTTTGCCGTCACGCCCACGGCGCCGAGCGTGCGCAGGTGTGCGGTGGCGTGCAAGCGCTCCGAGTAGGCGGCGGCGCGGAAGAGCCGGGCGATGTTCGCCAAGCCCTCGCGCTCGGCGATGTCCGCAAAAATCGTGTACTTGACGTGTGCCTGGCTCTCGCCGGCGAATGCGGCTTGCAGATTGGCTTTGGTCATTTCTTTCATTGGTTTATCTCCTTGTTGTCACAAGATTCATT
>DYLA01000016.1:0-6695 GCA_020722265.1 Anaerolinea sp. | reverse complement strand
TTGGCTTTGGTCATTTCTTTCATTGGTTTATCTCCTTGTTGTCACAAGATTCATTCCGGTCGTTTGAACATATAGCCGACGCCATGCTCGGTTAGGATGTACTCGGGATGCGCCGGGTCTTGTTCGATTTTGTTGCGGAGGTAACTGACGTAGACACGCAAATATTCGGTTTCGCCGCCGTACTCGGGACCCCAAACTTTGTGCAGCAAATCGGTATGTAGCATCACTCTGCCGGCGTTCTGTACGAGTTGCGCTAACAGTCTG
Organism: Anaerolinea sp.; assembly: GCA_020722265.1. GTDB lineage: Bacteria > Chloroflexota > Anaerolineae > UBA4142 > UBA4142 > DYLA01. The sequence goes on along the minus strand of DYLA01000016.1, from coordinate 6,431 downwards.
TACTCGGTGGGACCTAACTTGATGTCTTTGCCGCGCACGGTGACGCGACGCTGCTGAAAATCCATCACGAAATCGCCGCAGACGAACGGCGGGCGCGCGGTAACTTCGGGACTAGCCGCCGCACGGCGCAACACGGCTTCGACGCGCGCCAGGAGTTCGTGGACGCTGAACGGTTTTCTCACGTAATCGTCCGCGCCATAATGAAGCCCTTTGACGACATCCACGTCCTGGTCTTTGGCGGTCAGCATGATCACGGGCACTGACGAGAACTCGCGAATCTTTTGCAACACATCGTAGCCATCCATCCCGGGGAGCATAATGTCGAGGATAACGAGGTCGGGGCTTTCCTTTTCGGTGAGCGCCAAGCCGCTGGGACCGTCCAGCGCGGAGATGACTTTGTAGTGCTGCGCTTCGAGGTTGGAACGCACCAACTTGATGAGGTGTGGCTCATCGTCCACAACGAGAATTTTTGCAGGTCGCATGAGACGCTCCTTGCGCGATGGGTAACCGCGCGCCGTAAAGGCTGGCGTCAAAAGCAAAAAGAGCGGGGACTTGCGTTTGGCGTTCTATTCTGGCGTTTTGGGAATTCGATAGCGGCACGCGTCCGCGCCGAGATTCAGACAGGTGACTTCTTGGATGGCAAAGTTTTTGTCGGTGAGCCAGCGCATCGCTTCGGAGAGCAGTCCTACGGTTACGTGGCAACAGGGGGCGTCGTGCTGGGGGCGGAATTGACACATACACACATCGTAGATCAGCATAAAGGCATCGGCATCTTCTTCCAGGCGGACCGGCTGATTGACGGTTTTGTTGCCGGCAGCCGCCATTTGTTCGAGCAAGAGTTTCATCTTGGCGGTCATCGGCAGCGGCATCAATTTGAGCGCCTGCCCTGCCAGACCGAGCACGGTAGATTGCTCCTTCATCGCGTAGTTGAAGGTCGCGCGTCCGACGCGCATCAACATCGCCTTGGCGCCGCGCCGCCCGTAGAAATCTTCGATGGCTTGCTCGGCTTTGGCATAGTCGCTGAACCTCACTTCGAGGTCGAGGTTCTTGGGCGGATAATTGTCAATATACTGATCCAACTTGGCGCCACGCAGCGCGGCTTTCATTCCATCTTTACCCATCACTTCTTCGATGGCGAGAAAGAACAGGCGCAGCGCGTCATTGGGCATCATACGTTCTTCAGGCATTGGAGCTCCTTTCTGCTATCCCTTGCGAGCAGGTGCCGCTTCGTCCGTAGCGCTTTCCAAGATGATGTAGAGCAATTCCAGCAGAATGTTCTTGACGCTATCCTTTTGCGTGGCGATGCAAGGCAGAACGCGTACGCTTTGATCCAAACCGAGCGCGATCTTGAGGTCTTCGGCGGGCCAGGCATCTTCATCATCCTGCTTGTTCGCGGCGATGACAAAGGGGGTGTTGCTGTAGGTGCGGAATGTATCTAGGATGCGCCGCGCTTCACGAAAGGTTTCCGGGCGCGCGCTGTCCACGAGGACGACAAAACCCAGCATCCCTTCGGAGAGAATCTCCCACATAAAATCGAAGCGCTTTTGCCCCGGCGTGCCGAACAGGTAGAGCGCCAGGTCCTTGTCAATCGTAATCCGCCCGAAATCCATCGCGACGGTGGTTTGCTCCTTGGTCGCGCGCGTGTTATCGGTGATTTTGCGTTCGGTGCGTACGACCGGAATCTCGCTCACGCTACCGATGAAGGATGTTTTCCCCGAATTAAAAGGGCCGGTCACAACCATTTTTACCGTTTGCATGCAATCATTAGACCCGGGTAGGTGAAAATGCAATGACAAATCCCACGTGCCGCGCGCGCGGGAAAGACCTCTCAATCGGCGAGGGGTATCAAATTCGACGCAGGCGGTCAATCACTCGCAGTAACACGCCGCGCCCCACCGGCGGAGGCGCCGGCGGCGGGAGGGGCGCCATCGCCGGCGTGGCTGGCGCTATCACTTCCACCAGCCCAGCCGACTGCAAACCGTGTACGATGCGCCGAATCTGATACTCATCTACCTTGAGATAATTCGCAATCTGTCGAATCGTATTGCGCGCGTTGATGAACGAAACAACTTTCCACTGCTCGACGTTCAGGTTGATGCTACGCAAATTCGTTTCCGGGCGCTCGACGAACTTGAGGGGCACATCCAGATCGGGCAACTCGTCGCGCAACCGCTCCCATTCTTGCACACGCCGGCCGCCCTCCATAATCAAATGGTCGAGACTGACCGCCACGGCAATCCGTTCCTCCGGCGGAAGAACGTTCGGATCAAAGCGAAACGCGCCAGCGCGCCAGGTGAAGAGTTGATACACCGATTCGAGGAGGTAATTCTTGACCCCCTGGATGATGTCGTTCTGGGTTAGCATCCCACTCTGGATCATCAGCAAGCCCAACTCTTTGTCCGTGTCTATTTTGGAACGCGCCCGCACGGCTTTGGCTTGGTCGGGGGTCAGTTTGCCGGCTTTGACCATCACATCGGTCAAGCGCGTGACCTGCCCATCGGTTGAGGCGTGGATGAGTTTGCCTTCCCGGAAGTACAGGCGCGCGGTCCCTTCGCCTCGCTCGCCTTGGACGGTGAGCGACCCGGTCTTGTGCGCCACGTAGATAAGGTTGAGGAGTTGGTTCAAACCAACGTCTTTGAGGTTGCCTTTGAGTGCCATCTTCAGCCCGAATAATCGTGTTGCATTATACCTTTACTTTGGCGTCAAGTCAACCGCAACTTTATTCCTATCTGCTGTCAGCACACGGTCCGCTATTCCAGCGCCGGCGCGAGGGCGCGTTCGCGCCACCACAGCACGCCCCCGGGCAAACTGGAAAGCACTACCAGCAAGTGAAAGATCAGCGACACCGAGAGGGCGACCTCGCCCGGCACGCCCACCAGCCCAAAGAAAAACACCGCCGTCGCCTCTTTCGGACCCAGCCCATTGAAGGAAATCGGAATCAACAGAACGAAGGCAATCAGCGGGTTGAACAGAAAAAAGTAAAACAGCGAAATCTCCGCGCCGAGCGCGCGCGCGACGGTGTACCAAACGAATGTCGTCACGACGACGATGCACACCGACAGCGCCAAGTTCGCTGCCAGCGCGCCGTAACTGTGCCGATACACTTGCAGCGCATTGAACACCCGCTGCGCCATCGGCTCAAGCCGACGCAGCGGCGCGCGCCCGAAAATCCATTGGACACGCCGCGACACGCGGCGACTGAAGAGGAGCGCGGCAAAACAGAGAAACAGCGCGGCGACGACCACGGTCGCCATCTCGATCTGCTCCAATTCCGAACCGCGTGCGAGCGTCACCGTCGCCAGAGTGGCCATCACGACGGCTGCCCCAAAGAACGCCGCCAACCCCATCAACCGATCCACCAGCACGGACATCGCGGCGGCTTCAGCGCGCCCCGTCGCCCGCATCAAGCCGTACGCGCGCACCACATCGCCGCCAACGTTGCTGGGCAGCAGGTTGCCGAAGAACAAACCGACGAGCGAAAAAGTCAGCAAATCGCCGAACGAGCCTGCTAGATTCTGTGCGCGCACCACCACTTGCCATTTGACGGCGCCGAGCGTAATCGCCAAAAAGTAGAGCGCGAACGCGACGAGCAGCAACGCGAAATCCGCGCGCGCGAGATACTGCGCCATCGCCGCCAGATTCACCTGCGTCAAGAGAAACGCGATGATGCCGAGCGTGACGCCCACCTTGAGAAGATTCCACACCATTCGCTTCAAGTTGCCGGTCGCCTTTCTTCGGTTTCGTTTGGAACTTGGGCATCCACCTGCTTAGTCGTCCACGCCATATCCCAAACGACGTGCTTTTCGCGCTTGATGTAATAATCGTACGCGCCAAGCAACCGCGCCAACGCTTCCACTAGCGCCAGCGCGAACAGAACCCAGAGCAAGCGCACGGCTTTCCACACCTCGTCGGCGGCGATGCGGAGGACGCGCGCGGTATCCAGACTCGACACGCGATAGCCGTACTTGCGAACCAGATGCAGATGCCCGGCATAGTTGCGGCGGCGCTGCAAGATGAATTCACCGAGCGTCTCGGGACCCATATTGTACACCACCGCGTCCGGCGCGTAGCGCACCTCCAGCCCGCGTCGAATCACCAGCGCTTCGACGAAGGCTTCATCCATTGCCACATCCGGCGGCAACTGGTCGAACACTTTGCGGAACGCGATCAACTCGCCCAGGCGCGGGATTTCGAGACAGAGTTGATGTTCCATCCGCAAACGCAGATGCGACATATAACCGATGATGTGTTCCGGCACGTTGACCGGAATCTTCTGCGCCCCGGTCATCCCCACCTTGGGGTCAGCGAACACCTTGACCAGATTCTCGATGCTGTCCGCGCGCGGCAACGTATCGCCGCTCTCCAACACGCAAATCTCTTCCCGCGCCGCGCGCAAAAACCGATTGATCGCCGAGGTCTTGCCCTCGCGTTTTTCCTGCACGATCAACTGAATCCGTGGATCGCGCGCCCGGTACGTTTCGATGATCGGAATCGTCCCATCGGTACAACCGCTGGCGACGACGATGATTTCCGTAATCTCGACCTGTTCGAGTTTTTGACCGAGCATCGCCTCGAGCAACTGGCCAATGTTCGCCTGTTCGTTGTACGCGGTGATGCCGACACTGCAACGAATCGTCATTCACACTCCCAATACTTTCAACGCGATCTCGAAAATCGCGGTAGATTCTTTCGTCAGATAATACACCGAGAAATACAAAGGCGCAAAAATCAAGACGATGCCCCATGCCGCGCGCGGCAGCGGTACGCCGAACGCGCGCGTCGCGCGCGTGGCGATTGCCAGCGTGACCAGCAGCAGCGCGACGAGTCCGCCGAACGCGACGAGCGCGAGTCCTTCCGTTCCCGGCGTGAGGATGGGCGCGCGAATCGGGCTGGTGGTGTTGCACGCCAGCGGCTGCCCGAGCGCGGCGAATAGCCCCCCCGCGAACAAACCGGTGGAAGTGACGATCGCTGACCGCTGACCGACCGCCGGCGTTTCCGCGTCGCCCCCGTGCGCATCGTCCACCAGCAATCGAACCCAGAGCCACACGAAAAATGCGCTGTGCGCCGTCCCCAGCGCGGCATACAACCACCAGTGCGCGTGGTTCGTCCACGCCGCATAGTACGGCGAAAGCGAAATCCACGCCGTCGCCACGATGGCGACCCCGGCGACGCGCCAGCGACGCGTCGGCAGAACCTCCGCGAATAGAAATGGCAAGAGCATCACGTAGTAATAGCCCATCACCTTTTTCGACGTGAGAAAGAATGCCAAGGCGATGAACGTCGCGACAAGATACACACTCCAGCCGCGCCGCGCGCCGACGAAGGCAAGTGCCGCCGTGACGAGCAGCGTCACGAACGTGGCGTAGCGCAGCAAAAAGAAATCGCTCGTCAGCGCGTCCGGCGACGCGCGCGTCAACCCCAAGACAGCGACGATCCACGATTGGGTCTGCACCGGCACGTTTTCGACGTAGGTGAAATTCATATAGAGAAAATCGTCTGAGTACAACAGAAACGGCAAACTGACCGCGCTCACGACGAGACCGAAAAGGAGCACAGAGACGACGACCGACCGCCAACGGTTGTCCGCGAGCGACATCACCCAGAGCGGAATCGCGAACACAATCGCGATTTGCTTGAACAGCACAGCCACCGCGAGCGCGAGGGAGGGCAGAAGCGTCGAACGCGAGGTCTCGAACGACGCGTACGCCAGCAAGACGAACAGCAGCCACTCGCTTTCAAAGTGCCCCTGGACGGCGGTATCGTAGAACGTCACCGGGTTGAACAGCCACAACAGCGCGCCGGTACGCGCGAGCCGTTCGTCGTCGGTCTTGCGCCGGAGGATGGCGTACAGTGCGAGCGCGCAGCCGATATCAGCGAGCAGAGGGGGTACGCGCGCCCACAGGAAATCCGGCAGCACGCGGACTGCGTCACCCACGCCGAGCGCGAGGGCGACGACGAACGCGTGCAAGGGTGGATACGCGTAGGGCCAGGTCTGCGCCGCGCGCGAGCGCGCGTACAAATCGAAAGGAGAGTTGCCATCGAGAAGCGCGCGCGCCGCATGGATAAAAGTCACTACATCCCAGGTTTGCGAAAAGTACGCGTGCAGCGTCAGCGTAGCCAGCGCGATCGCCAGCGCGTAGATCAGTCCACTCGCGATGAAAAAGACCGCGCGGGAAGCGGAGACCGCGCGGAGGGTTGCGCGCGCCATTGGGATTGATGCGGGACGCGTGCCGGGAAACGACATCGGTGCCATTATAGCAGATTCCGCCGAATTTGCCTAACGCAAGCAAGGCGCGACCTTCGAGCCGCACGTAAACAGACACCGCGCGTCGAACGGACGCGCGGTGTCTGAGCCTAGATTTCGCACCTGCACGCTTGAATAAGCCAACAAGCCCAGCAGAGACGCCCCGCCGGGGCGTCTCAACGCCCCG
>DYLA01000015.1 GCA_020722265.1 Anaerolinea sp. | reverse complement strand
AGGGGGCAAAGCCCCCTGAACCCCCATGTCCACGATTTACTGTGGTGCTACCTTCAATTCTACGCCAAAAGGAAATGCTTGTCAAAAGAATCGAAGGGCAGGAGGTTGCGCCTGCCCTTCGCTCGATCGCCTTGGCTTACCAGCCGTAACTCAACCGCGTGATGAGGGGCGGTGGCAACGCGGCTTGCTCCATCTTCGCCTGCGTCGCGGCGACGGCGTACCCGACGCGATAGTGGGTGAACGTCTGTGCGTCGGTATCGAGCATCGCGTACGCCGCGCGGGGATCGCCGTCGCGCGGCTGTCCCACGCTGCCGGGGTTGATGATCAACCGCTCGGCGTTCAAGGAAATTGGCGCGCCTTCCGGCAGCGGCTCGGCGACGGCGCGATGCTCTCTGGGAAGGTGCCGAAAGATGACCGGTACGTGCGTGTGTCCGGTCAAACAGAGGGGCGTATCAAAGTAATCGAAATTGATGCGCGCGACGGCGGGTGTCAAGACGTATTCCCAAATCGGATAGCGCGGGCTGCCGTGAACGAGCGTGAACCGCTCGGCTTGCGGGGGGACGCGTTCCGGCAGGGCGCGCAGCCACTCGCGATTGGCGGGCGTCAACTGGTCGCGCGTCCACACCGCCGCGCGGCGCGCGTCTGGATTGAACTCTTCGAGGTCAAGTTTGTCGAGGACTGCCCAGTCGTGATTGCCGGCGACGCAGACGAGATCGAACGCCTGTAACTTTTCGATACACGCGTTCGGCTCAGGACCATAGCCGACGACATCGCCTAAACACCAGACGCGGTCGAAACGACCTGCGACTTGGAGAACGGTTTCCAGCGCGACCAGATTGCCGTGAATATCGGAGAGAATGAGAATACGCATCGTTGCCTCTAGGTCCATTTTACCACATTCGCCCGAAAAATACCAAGCGCACTTGTCGCGCGATGACAATCCGAGTATAATGCAAGCGCGTGGAACTGACCCGATGTCTCCGGTTTCCGATGAACACACCCTCGACCTTATCAGTCACAGCGCGGCGCAGACCCAACGGTGGGGAGCGCGGCTGGGTGAACTGGCGCGCGCCGGCGACCTGCTTTGCCTCGAAGGTGAACTCGGTTCCGGCAAGACTTGCTTCGCGCAAGGCGTCGCGCGTGGGCTCGGCATCGTCGAGATTGTTGCTAGCCCCACCTTCATTCTCGCGAACGAATATCGCGGCGGGCGCTTGCCGCTTTTTCACCTCGACGCGTACCGCATTCGCAGCGCGGATGAAGCGCGCGGTATCGGCTTGGACGATTATCTGGCGGGTGACGGCGTTTGCGTGATCGAATGGGCGGAGAAGATTCGTAACGCGCTGCCGCCGGAATGCTTGTGGATTTCGTTTCGACACGTCGCGGAGACCAAGCGCGGTTTGCTGATGTGCGCGCGCGGCGCGCGGTACGAAGAATGGCTCGACCTGTTCAAAGCGGGAGCGTTCGGCTAATGTTGTTGGCGATTGATACCGCCACGCGCCATGCCAGTCTCGCGCTCTACAACGCCGAGGGGGTCCTCGCGGAAACGAGTTGGCATTCGCGCGAGAATCACACAGTTGAGACGATGACGCAGATCGTTCGCCTGCTGGAATTGGCCCAAGTGCGCCAGGGCGCTTTGCAAGCCATCGGCGTCGCGCTTGGACCTGGCTCGTTCACCGGCTTGCGCGTCGGCCTGAGCATCGCCAAGGGGCTTGCCTACGGCAATCAGATTCCCTTGCTGGGCATCCCCACCCTCGAGGCGGTCGCGCACGCGCACGCGTGGCAATCACTGCCCATTTGGGCGATACTCGCGGCGGGACGCGGGCGTTATGCGATGGCGCGTTACATCGCGCGGCGCGGCGCGGTCAAGCGTGTGAGCGATTACGCGCTCGTGGATGTTGATGGACTGATCGAACTCGTCACGCGCGCGAACGCCGCGCCCCACCCCTCCCGCGCACTTTTCGCGGGCGAAGTGGATGCCGCGCTCGCACAGCGATTGGCGGAACGATTCGGCACGCGCGCGGTGATCGAGTCGCCCGCGCATTGGGCGCGGCGCGCCGGTTTTCTCGCCGAACTCGCGTGGGCGCGCTTGCAACGCGGCGAGGCGGATGACGTGGCAACGCTCGCGCCGATGTACGCACCGTTCAAAATCGCGAATGCTTGACTATAGTGTGCTTCCCTTCCGCGTCGATCCAATGTCGCTCGAGGACATTGACGCGGTGATGGCAATCGAACACGAAGCGTTTTCCGCGCCCTGGTCGGCGCGCGCGTACGACTACGAGTTGCGTTTCAACGAGATGGCGCGCTATTACGTGGCGCGCCCGCAAACCGAGCGCGTGCGCTTGGACGACGCACCCAAGCCCTTTTTACTGTTTCGACGCACGCGGGCGCGCGCGCGCGTCTCGACGGACACGCCGCTGGTCGGCTATGCTGGCTTTTGGCTGCTAGTGGATGAAGCACACATCAGCACGATCGCCACGCATCGCGACTGGCGGGGGCGCGGCATCGGCGAATTGCTGCTGCTCGCGACGATTGACGGCGCGACAGAAATCGGTGCGGCGGTGATGACGCTGGAAGTGCGTGCCTCCAACCTGCGCGCGCAATCGCTCTATCGCAAGTACGGTTTTACGGTCGTTGGCGAACGCCGGAACTATTACACCGATAATGGCGAGGACGCGCTGATTATGACGACCCCGCGCCTCACCTCCGCCGAGTATCGGCGGCAGGTGCGTGATTTGCAAGCCGCCCTCTACGCGCGCTGGCGCGAACGCGGCTTGGAAACTAGTAGTGCATCAACTTGAAAGTGCGTAGTCCAACGTGGATTTTTCGGCGCATTTACCGATATATTCCAGCGAGGCTGGTATGCAACTCTTTCAAGTTGCTGCACTAGTCCTCACCCTCCCACAGGTTCGAACGCGGCACCCTGACCTGCGGGAGGGTACAACCAAATGCCGCAAGGAGAATCGGAAATGATCAACCAAGAATTGCTCGAAATTTTGCGCTGCCCCGCCTGCGTGCGGAACGGTCCCAACGCGGGGCTGCTCGATTTCATCAAGGAGACGTGGCTCGTCTGTCGCGATTGCGCGCGCAAGTACCCCATCCGCGACGACATCCCGGTTATGCTCATCGAGGAAGGGGACAAGTACGTCAACACGCCGGTCGAGCAGTTGAGCGTCCCGGCGTGAAGCGGCTGCAGGTTGCGCAGTAAGTTCCAGGTCCTCACGCGCCAATTCAAGTTGAAACCTGAAACCGCAAAGAATTCCCCGTAAACTGGCGTACACCGTCCTGAGCCTCGCTTTCGCACCCTAGACCCAGCGATAGGGAAGAGCCGTTGAGACGCCCCGCCGGGGCGTCTTGGGCTTAGCTTGTCCCAGCGCGCAGGTGCGAAATCTAGGCTGAGCCAAGCGATGGGTCAGATGAAAATACGGCGCGGTCAGCGGTCTCGCTTCGCTTCGGGGATTATCATCTGCCGTCGGCGGTCGTATTTTCAAAGGAGGGTTATGAAACGCTTGTTGCTGTTCATCGTGCTGGTCGTCGTGTGCGTTACATTCGCCGCGCCCGCGTTCGCCGCGGACCCGATCACCGTCACGGCAAATACGTTCACAAACAACTTTCGTCGGAATCTGCTCTTTGAGTTAGAGGCGCAGAGCGTCGCCAAGATCACACAGATCGCGCTCGTCATTCAGATTGACGGAATGGTTTCCAGCGGTCGGCAGATTCCGGAATTTACGCCCGGCACTGCGGTACAGGCCAAGTACGAGTGGAATTACAGTCGCCCGGGTAACTATCTGCCCCCCGGCGTGACCGGCAAATTCTGGTGGGAGATCGAGGATGAAGCCGGCAACAAGAAACAGACCGAGAAGCAAACGTTCCGCGTCGAAGACACGGCGCATAATTGGCAGAAACTCGCGAACGATCAACTCGCACTCTACTGGTACGTCGGCGGCGATAGTTTCGGCAAGGCGTTGTTCGACCGCGCCGTCGAGGCGATCGGGTACTTGACGCAGGATACCGGCGTGACGGTGGAGCGCCAGGTGCAGATCTTTATCTACGGCAATCGGACCGATTTCCGCAACGCGATCGAAGAAGGCGCGAAGGAATGGACCGGCGGGCAGGCATTCACGGACTATGGCATCATCGTGATCAACGTCGAGCCGTCGAATCTGGAATGGGGCAAAGAAGCGACGGTGCACGAATTGACGCATCAGATCATCCACCAAAAGATCAGCGGACCCCTCGGCGATCTTTCGATGCCGCGCTGGATGGACGAGGGGTTGGCAATGTACTACCAAACGTACCCCGGTTCGCTCGACGCGCAGTTTGCCAATCCGCTCAAGCGTGCGATTCAGAACGACACGCTCGCGCCGCTGCGAACGCTCGCCGGCAATTTCCCCACCGATTCAGCGGCGGCTGTGCTGGCGTACGGGCAAAGTTACAGCGTGGTGGATTTCATCTTCCGCCATTACGGTCGCGCGAAGGTCGCACAGTTGCTGCAAGCGTTCAAGCAAGGCGGCTACTACGACGACCTCTTGCGCGCGGTGCTCGGGGTGGACACCGACGCGTTGGAAAACGAGTGGCGCAAAGATGTGGGTGCGAAACCGCGCGCAATAGCAACGCGTTCTGCGGCAACCCCAACGCGCTTTCCAACTTTCAGCCTCTCCACCGATCCGACACTGCCGCCCGGCACCAAGCCAACCGTCACACGCGCGCCGGTCGCTGCGCAAGTGACGCCTGCGCCAGCGGCGCCCACGACCGCGCCACGTGCGCCGGTCACACCGATCACGCAACTGTGCTGCGGCGCGTCCGCCGCGCTCGTGCTGGCGGTGCTGGGATTGGGATGGGTGTGGCGGATGTAACTTTTCACAAACAACCGTGGGGCTGGGAAAGACTCCCAGCCCCACGGTCTATTTGATCAACCTCGCCCTCCTTCAGAATGGCAACGCGATGAATCGCCGCCGCGGGCACAACGCCTCGCGCATCGCGCGCGCGGACTGGTAGCGCTCCGATGGGTCAATCGCCATCGCCTTGAAGATGACCTGCTCCGTGCGCGCGGAGACCGGCTGCTCGTGCAAGTACGTCAGGGCATCGAGCACTTGATCGCCCAGCCGAGCACGCGGCTCTCCTCCAGTCACCGATTGTCCGTCACGACGCGTGCCGGATTTTCTGTAACATGTCTCCTTCGACGAATTCCATCACGAGGTACGCGTTATCGTCGTGCGAGAACTGGTCGTAGATTTTGGGAATGTTCGGATGATCGAGTGGCATCAGTAAGACGCATCTTGCCTCGCTATGAAGAAAACCTTGCGAAAGGCGCGTTCCTTCGCAAGGTTTGACCGATTACTCTTTCACTTCCCGGAATTCACCCTCGACCGTATCGGAGCCGCCCGAGCCAGGCGACGCGCCGCTCTCCGGTCCGCTGCCGGGAGGCGGAGGAGGCGCGCCTGCGCCGCCAGCCTGGTACATTCGCTCGCCGATCTTTTGCAGTGTCCGCGCCAGGTCTTCGGTCTTGGTCTTGATGTCCGCGACATCGCGTCCACCCATCGCGGTCTTGAGGGTGGAAATCTTCGATTCGATCTCGCTCTTGATGTCGGCAGGCACCTTGTCTCCCAAGTCGCGCAGCATCTTTTCGGATTGGTAGACCGCGCTGTCCGCGTTGTTGCGGACTTCGACTTCTTCCTTGCGCTTGCGATCCTCTTCCGCGAAACGCTGCGCCTCCTTCACCATGCGATCCACTTCATCCTTGCTCAAGCCAGACGACGCGGTGATGGTGATATGCTGTGCACGCTGCGTTGCCTTGTCCAACGCCGTCACATTGACGATGCCATTCGCGTCAATATCGAATGTCACTTCGATTTGCGGAACGCCGCGCGGCGCAGGCGGAATGCCATCGAGGATGAAACGCCCCAGCGTCTTGTTGTCCGCCGCCATCGGGCGCTCGCCCTGTAGGACGTGCACTTCGACCTGCGTCTGCATATCCGCCGCCGTCGAAAAGATTTGCGATTTCTTCGTCGGGATGGTGGTGTTGCGTTCGATGAGTGGCGTCATCACGCCACCCAGCGTTTCGATACCAAGTGTCAGCGGCGTCACGTCGAGCAGCAAGATGTCTTTCACTTCGCCGCCGAGCACGCCGGCTTGAATCGCCGCGCCGACCGCGACGACTTCGTCCGGGTTGATGCCCTTGTGCGGCTCTTTGCCAAAGTAGCGCTGGACGATTTGCTGCACCATCGGCATACGCGTCTGCCCGCCGACGAGCACCACCTCGTTAATGTCCGATTGGCTCAACTTGGCGTCTTCCATCGCGCGCTTGACCGGCCCGATCGAGTTCTCGACGAGGTCGCCGACGAGTTGCTCCAGTTTCGCGCGCGTCAGCGTCATCGTCAAGTGCTTGGGTCCGGACGCGTCGGCGGTGATGAAGGGCAAATTGACCTCGGTCTGCATCACGGTCGAGAGTTCGACCTTGGCTTTCTCTGCCGCTTCCTTCAAACGCTGGAGCGCCATCCGATCCTTGCTCAGGTCAATGCCCGAGTCTTTGCGGAACTCGTCCACGATCCACTGGATGACGCGCTGATCGAAATCGTCGCCGCCGAGGAACGTGTCGCCGTTCGTAGATTTCACTTCGAACACGCCTTCGCCGAGCGCGAGGATCGAAATGTCGAACGTGCCGCCGCCGAGGTCGTACACGGCAATCGTCTCATCCTTTTTCTTGTCGAGGCCGTACGCCAGCGACGACGCCGTCGGCTCGTTGATGATGCGGAGGACTTCCAAGCCGGCGATGCGCCCGGCGTCCTTCGTCGCCTGACGCTGCGAGTCGTTAAAGTACGCCGGGACGGTGATGACCGCCTGCGTCACTTTTTCGCCGAGATACGCTTCCGCGTCCGCCTTGAGTTTGGCGAGAATCATGGCAGAGATTTCCGGCGGCGAGTACTGCTTGCCGCCCATCTCGACCCAGGCGTCGCCGTTGTGCGCTTCGATGATTTTGTACGGCAGCACCTTGCGCGCCTTTTGCACTTCGGGGTCGTTGAACTTGCGCCCCATCAGACGCTTGATCGAAAAGATCGTATTTTCCGGGTTGGTGATCGCTTGCCGCTTGGCGACCTGTCCCACCAAGCGTTCCCCGGTTTTGGTGATCGCGACCACGGAAGGCAAAAGGCGCGACCCTTCCGCCGTAGGGATGACGACAGGTTCGCCCCCTTCCATCACTGCGACCACCGAGTTCGTCGTTCCTAGATCAATTCCCACAATTTTGGATTTCGTAGCCATTTTATACCTCTTGTTAAGTTTCAGGTTACAGGTTTAGTTGTCGAAGTTCAACCTGTAACTTGTAGCCATCATTTCTTCTTCGCCACTTTGACCATCGTCGGGCGTAACACCCGATCGTTGAGTTTGTAGCCTTTTTGCAATTCGGCGATGACGATCCCGTCTTCGTGCTGATCGGTCTCCTCGTGAATCACCGCCTCGTGTACGTTCGGGTCGAACGGTTTACCCACCGCGTCGATCGGTTTCAGCCCCTCCGCTTCGAGAAGTGCCGCCATCTTGCGCGCGATCAGGACGATGCCATCCACCCAGGTCAGCGCGCGCAAGTTATCGGGAATCGTCTGCAAGGCGCGATCGAGATCGTCGAGCACCGGCAACAGGCGCGCGATCAACACGCTGTTGGCGAACCGCGTGAATTCGGAATTGTCTTTTTCGATGCGCTTTTTATAGTTCGCGAAATCGGCGGCGGCGCGCCGCCAGTGGTCGAGATACTCGGCCGATTTGGCGCGCTCTTGTTCCAACAACTGCTTCAACGCGGCGGGATCGTCCGGCAATTCTGCCGGCTGCGGTTTCGCTTCCTCCTGCGCTTTTTCTTCTTTTTCTTTTGGCTCTTCCTTTAGAACTTGGTCCGTCACTATTCAACCTCCGATATGCTGTCTAAATGAGCTTTACATCTAAGACCTGCCAGGTCAAGTCTTCATCCGACGACGGGTGCGCTGTCAAGCGAATGGACCACTGTCACCGCCCATACATCCGCGCCATCAAATCATCCAGCAAACTGGAGACGTATCGCACGATACCGATCGTGCGGGCGTACTGCATCCGCACCGGACCCAACACGCCGACGATGCCACCCGTCTCGCCGGGCAGACCGTAGCGCGACAGCACCATGCTATAGTCGCTCATCTCCTCGCGTTGGCTCTCGCCTCCGATGACGACTTGCACGCCATGCTCCGGGGCAAACTCGCTGAGGATCTCTTCGAGCAGTGTGCGTTGCTCTAGCATTTCCAGCAACGCCTGCATCCGCTCGATAGCCGCGAATTCCGGCTGACGCAGGATGTCCATAATCCCATCGCGATAAACCTCGTGCGACGAGCGCATGTCAATTTGCTGCATCAAACTCGCGACCACGTGCAGCACATCGCTCTCGAACACCGAAAGCGACAACGCCAGCACGCGAATCTGATCAAGGTTCAGTCCGACGAGATGAGTGTTCAGACGATTCGAGACACGCACCAGTTCCTCTTGCGAAATCGGCTGTGCGAGCGCAAGCATCTGCTGCTTGACCGTACCGTCCTGCAAAACGAGGACGAGCAACGCGACCTGCTCGCTGATGGAGACGAGTTGCAGATGCTTGAATCGGCATTGCGCGGCGAGCGGCGCGGTCACGAGCGCCGTGTTGCGCGACGCGCGCGCCAGCACCGCCGCCGCCAGCCGCATCCACTGATCCACGTCGAGAGTGACTTGGTGGAACTGGTGCCGGATCATACGCTGTTCGACCGGCGGCAGCTCGAACTCTTGCATCAGCGACTCGACAAAGTAGCGATAGCCCTTTTCGGTGGGCATCCGCCCCGCCGAGGTGTGCGGATGCGTCAAAAACCCCATCTCTTCCAGCGCGGCGAGTTCGTTGCGAATCGTCGCCGAACTGACGCGCAATCCGCATTTGCGCACCAGCGTTTCCGATCCCACCGGTTGGGCGGTTTCGACATATTCTCGAACGACAGACGCAAGGACCCTTTCCTGTCGCTCCGTCAAATCTGCCATAGTAACAATCACTTTCTTGAGTTAGCACTCTCAATCCGAGAGTGCTAACACTATAGCACCAAAATCAACGCTTGTCAAGCCCCCCACTCGCCTACTTCACAAAGCCCCTCGACGATCAGGCTGTAACCCGCCCGACGGGTTTGCGCCTGCCTTAGCCTTGCTTTCGCTAAAAGTCGAAGCGGCTCAGCACCGCGCGCACCTCTGCCACATCTCGCCGCAACTGTGCCACCAACGCGTCCACACTTTCGAACTTGCGCTCCGCGCGCAGACGCTTGACGAACTGCACCTCGATCATCTGGTCGTACAAATCTCCCTCGAAATCGAGCACATACACCTCGACGAGACGCGCGCCGCCGTCGAACGTCGGGCGGACGCCGATGTTCGACGCGCCGCCAAACCACACCGCGCCGATCTTCACGCGCACCGCGTAGATGCCATCCGCCGGAATCAGCCGCCGCTCGGCGATGGCGAGATTCGCGGTCGGAAAGCCGAGGGCGCGCCCGCGCTGGTCTCCCCGAATCACCCGCCCGCGCACCGACGGGAATCGTCCCAGCAGACGCGTCGCCTCATCCAGATCCCCTGCCGCGACGAGGTCGCGAATACGCGTGCTCGAAATGATCTCGCCATCGAACTGCTGCGGCTCGATGACGTTGACCGCGAATCCCTTTTCCGCACCGAGCGCGCGCAGAAACGCGACATTCCCCTCGCGCTTGTAGCCGAACGCAAAATCCGCGCCGCAGAAGATTTCTTTCATTCGCAAATGGTCGAGCAAGAGTTGCGCAAACTCGCGCGCGCGCATCTGCGAACTCTCCAGACTGAACGGAAAGACGACCGCGTAATCCAATCCCAGCGGCGCGAGCAAATCGAGTCGCTCTTCCAGCGTGCTGAGGTAACGCAGCGGCGAATCGGAACGCAGCACCACTTTGGGATGCGGATGCAGCGTGACGAGCGCGCTGGCGGCGCCCATCGCCTCGGCACGCGCGATCACGCAGCGGATGAGATGCTGATGCCCGCGATGCACTCCATCGAACGAGCCGATGGTCAGAACGGTGGGGCGATCGAGATGAACCGCCGTAACGTCACGAATGACTTCCATAACCGATCTTCGATGCCGCGATCAGGAGGCGAAAACCTTCTTGGGCTTCCACACGCCGGGCGCGCCGCCACGCTCCATCAACGCGATGAACTCGCCGCTCGTCGAGTAGACGCGCAAAAGTGGCGTAGCGAATTCACGCGCGACGGTGAGCGAGCCCCCCTGCCGAATTTGCCGAGCGATGCCCGGCTCGACGCGCGTCGAAGCGAACTCTCGCAGGGCGGCATCGAGCGGAATGAGATAGCGCGCCGCCTCGCCGCGCGCGAACGCCTCGCACAGCGCGTCGAGTGAAAGCGCATCCTCCAGCGTGAACTCGCCACTGGCAAGACGCGTCAGCGCGACGAGGTGCGCGCCGCAGCCAAGTTTTTCGCCGAGGTCGTGCGCGAGCGAGCGAATGTACGTCCCCTTGCCGCAATGTACATCGAACTCGACTTCCGGCAACGCTATCGCGCGCACGTCAATCGAATAGACCTCCACAACGCGCGGCGTGCGTTCGGTTTCGACACCGCGGCGCGCCAGTTTGTACAGCCGCACCCCTTCGCGTTTGATCGCCGAGTACGCCGGCGGCAGTTGCGCGAGCGTGCCGACGAAACTACCCAGCGCGCGCGCGATGTCTTGGCGCGTCGCCGTCACCGGACGCTCGGCGATGACTGTGCCGGTCGCGTCGTACGTATCCGTTTCGACCCCGAGCCGTACACGCGCGCGGTACCTTTTCGCGTGGTCGGTCAAGTACTCGGTCACGCGCACCGCTTGCCCCACACAAACGAGCAACACGCCGGTCGCCATCGGATCGAGCGTACCGGCGTGTCCCACCCGCGCAATGCCCGACGCTTGGCGGAGGGTGTAGACGACACTGTGGGACGACATCCCGCCGGGCTTGTTGACGTTAAAGATACCGTTCATATGCCATTCGGCTCATTGCCCAATTGCTGTCTGATTTCCGCCAACACGCGCTCGCGCGCGCGCGCCAGCGGTCCCGCGATCAGCGCGCCGGATGCCTGTTTATGTCCCCCGCCTCCCAGCCGCGCCGCAATCGTCGCGACATCGTACCCAGCGCGCGAACGCAAGCCGACATCAATTTTACCATCCTCCTTCTCGACAAAGAGCGCGGCAACCTTTGCGTCTTCGACGCTCAGGAGTTGATTGATGATGCCGCCGGTACCGTTCCCATTCACTCCCAACTCGCGCAGCGTCTGTTGCGAAACCTCCGCCCACAGGATGCCGCCCTCGAGTTTCGCTTCGCTAAAGACCTTGCCGCGCAAGCGTAGACTCGGCAGCGGAACTTGATTGAAGGAATGTTCGATGATTTCCGGGATGGACGCGCCGGCTTGCATCAGCGCGGTCGCGGTTTGAAGCGTTTCGACCGTCGTGTTGGCAGTGCGAAAACCGAGCGTATCGGTGATGATGCCAGTGAGAAGACACTGCGCGATCGTGCGGTCGAGCGCGACGCCAAGTGCAGTGACGAGGCGATAGACGATTTCGGCGGTGGAGGCGGCGTGGGGGTCAACGAAATTGAGCGGCGCAAATCGTTCGTTGGTGATGTGGTGGTCAATCACGAGGACAGGTCTGCCATCGAAATTCGCGGGGGCGTACGCCGCGCCAAAGCGGTCTGCCGCGCTGCCGTCAAGGAACACCAGCAATTCTTCGTCCGTTGGCAGCCGCGCGGTCAATTCCGCAAAGCCGGGGAGATACTTGAACGTGGACGAGACTCGGTCGTGACACGCCACCGTCACTTGCTTGCCCATCTGCCGCAGCGCCCACGCCAAGCCAAGGGTCGAGCCGATGCAGTCGCCATCGGGAATGATGTGCGCGGCAGCAAAGACCTTGTTATGACGACGGAACAATTCGACGACCGATTCGAAGGTAAGCGCTACACCTGTCGTCGTCATTCATCCTCCATCCCTCGTTCTGGCGCGGCGCGCACCTCGCCGCGCACCTCATCCAACGCGCGCAAAAAGCGCTCCCCCTGGGCAAGGGCGCGATCCAACTGAAAGCGAATCTCCGGCGCAAACTTCAAGTCCAAACTCTCGGCTATGTGATGGCGAAAATAGCCGGCGGCGTGTGCGAGGGCGCGCATCGTCTCGCGCGTCACCGCGGCATCGTCCTCCGCCGGCGCGACGAAAACCTTGGCGACGCGTAGATCGCCGCTCACCTCCACGCGGGTGACGGTAAGCCGCGCCAAGCGCGGGTCGCTCACCTCGCGCTCGAAGAGCAGGCTGACCTCCTGAAGAATGTGACGCTGGATTCGCTCGACGCGATGCCCGGCCATACTAACTCACCTTGACGCGCTGATACACTTCGATCTGATCGCCTTCTTGAAAATCGCCGAACTTTTCCAGCGACATACCACATTCGTACCCTTCGGCGACTTCTTTGACATCTTCGGTAAAACGCTTGAGCGAGGCGAGCGGTCCTTTGAACAGTTCCGTATCGTTGCGGAGAACGCGCACCGTGCCGCCGCGAACGATTTTGCCCTGCGTCACGCGCAAGCCGGCGACCGTGCTCTTTTTCACGCGAAACACTTGCAATACCTGAGCGCGTCCCACCAAGCGGTCTTCGTACACCGGTTCGAGCATCCCTTTGAGTGCCTTGTCAATATCCTCGATCAGTTTGTAGATGATGTTGTACTGACGAATGTCAACCCCTTCGCTTTCGGCGAGCGATTGGGCGGCGGCTTCAACGCCGACGCTAAAGCCGATGACGATCCCTTGCGAGGCGACGGCGAGCATCACGTCCGAGCGCGTGACCGTACCGATGCCCTGATGGATGATTTTCACCTTGATCTTCTCGTCGCCCAATTTCTCCAAGGAGGAGACGATCGGTTCGAGCGACCCTTGCACGTCCGCTTTGATAATGAGGTTGAGTTCCTTGACCTTGCCGGCTTGGAACTGGGCAAACAAATCGTTAAGCGAAACGGCGCGGGTGGCTTGTTCGGCTTGGCGCTTCGCTAGGGCGCGTTCGGCGGCGCGCAGGCGCGCCTCGCGCTCATCGGCGAGGACGACGAATTTTTCGCCAGCGGGTGGCGCGTCGGACAAGCCGGTCACCGCCACCGGGTCGGCGGGACCTGCCTCGCGTACGGCTCTGCCGCGATCGTCGAACATCGCGCGGATTTTGCCCCACGCGCTGCCGATCCACACGGCATCGCCGATGCGCAGCGTGCCTTCGTTGACCAGCAGCGTTGCCATCGGGCCCTGCTGCTTGTCCAATTTCGATTCGATGACGATGCCGCGCGCGGGCTTGTGGGGATTGGCGCGCAAGTCTGCCAGTTCGGAGACCAGGAGGATATTTTCGAGCAAGTCGCCAATGCCGATTTTTTGTTTCGCCGACATTGGCACGACGGTCACTTCGTCCTTGCCGCCGTAGACAGCGAGACCCAGATCGGCGAGTTGCTGCTTGACGCGTTCGGGACTGGCGTTGAATTTGTCTATTTTGTTCAGTGCGATAATGATAGGCACTTGCGCCGCGCGCGCATGGTCAATCGCCTCGCGCGTTTGCGGCATCACGCCATCATCCGCCGCGACGACGATGACGGCAATATCGGTTGCCTGCGCACCGCGCGCGCGCATTTCGGTGAACGCCTCGTGCCCCGGGGTGTCGAGGAAGGTGATGCGTTTGCCCGCGTGTTCGATTTGGTACGCGCCGATGTGCTGGGTGATGCCCCCCACTTCACCGGCGGCAACGTTGGCGTGGCGGATCGCGTCCAGAATCGAAGTCTTGCCGTGATCCACGTGTCCCATCACCGTGACGACCGGCGGACGCGGCAGCAAGTTGGCGGCTTCTTCGGCGGTGTACTCGTGTTTCTTCGGAATGCTGGTGAGAGTGGATACTTCCGGCTCGACGACGGGTGGCTTGGCTTCGACCACTTCGAAACCCAGTTCGCCGGCGACGAGCGCGGCCGTGTCGAAATCAATGGGCTGGTTGATGTTCGCCATAATGCCATTCGCCATCAGTTTTTTGATGATGTCAATTGGACCGACCTTGAGGGCTGTGGCGAGATCGCGCACGGTCAACTCCGCCGGCAGTTCGACGGGGGGCGGCGGGGGGGGAGGCGGAGCAGGAGGCGCGGCGATGGGCGCGGGCGCGGCCGGTCTTGCCGGCGCGGGCTTGGGAGCGGCGGCGGGTTTGGGGCGCGGCGCGGCGACGGGCTGGGGCGCGGGGCGCGGCGTGGTTGGACGCGCGGAAGGCTTGCCCTTTGGTTTGGCGGAAGGGAACGGTGGCGGGGTGGCAGCGGGCTTGGATGCGCCTAAAGTCGGCGGTTTGGATCGAGCCGGCTTGGAGGGAGTGCGCGTTTTATCGGATGGCATCGGTTTGCGCGAGGAGGTAGGCGGCTTGCCTTTAGTGGGCTTGGCCTTTTGGGGCTCGTCTCGCTTCGAGGTTGATTTTTGTTCTGGCATTACACACACTCCTTTCCGAACGCGCGTCCGGCTCGCGGCGGCACGCGCCGGGCAGCCGAAAAAATCGGCTGTGCGGTCGTTTGCACCGCGCGGCGTCCGCGGCTTATTCGATTGACAATCGCAGGGGGAGAGGATGAGTGGAGAGCACACCCTTGGGTGCGTGGTTGCGTTCGGATGGGGCATCCGCGCGGGGCAGTCGAATGGACGCGCGTCAAGCGTTCATGTTCTCATCCTCTGTAAGCCCCGTGCTTGCATCCGCGCGCCGACTTGCGCGCCGGGTTTTGCGATTGTGTCATTTCGTTGTGTTGGTTGGTGTCGTTTGAACTTGCGCTCGCGTCGGCAACGTTGCCGCGAACTCGCGTAACTGAGCGAGGTCTTGGGCGGCAAGCGCGGTTTCCAATTTCAGGGCGTTTTCCAGACGCCCTGGCGTTTGTAAAATACTCTCCCAACATTCGCGCTGGCGACACAGGTACGCACCGCGTCCGGCTTTTTTCCCGGTCGGATCGGCTTGGACGTGGTGGGCATCGGTTCGCACGATTCGTACGAGATCGCGCTTGGCGCGCACAGTGCGACAGGCGATGCAGGTGCGCTGCGGAATGTGTTTCGTTCCCATAGATGCGACTTATTCGATTTCGTCTTCCCAACCGCGCGCGCGTCCCTCTTTGCGCTTGCGCTTGGCGACTACTTTGCCCAAGGTCTCGTCGTATACCAAGGTCTGGCGTTTCTGCCGATCGGTTTTGCGCTTGAGCATCTCTTCTGCTGATTCTTCTTCGTCTTCTTCCGTCACATATTCTTGCCATGCCTGTTCGAATGAAATGTCGGGTTCCGCTGTCGTGCCCGGCGCAGCCGCCTCGATTGCGGGGGGTTCCTCCACCGGCGCGGCTTCGGCGGTGATGGTGGCCGGCGCCTCTGGGGGTGCGACCGGCGCGGCCTCGGGAGCGACGGTGGCCGGCGCCTCTGTGGGCGCGACTGGCGCGGCTTCGGGAGCGACGGTGGCCGGCGCCTCTGCGGGCGCGACTGGCGCGGCTTCGGCGAGTGGTTCC
Source organism: Anaerolinea sp. (assembly GCA_020722265.1). Taxonomy (GTDB): domain Bacteria; phylum Chloroflexota; class Anaerolineae; order UBA4142; family UBA4142; genus DYLA01. The sequence continues at coordinate 12,305 of DYLA01000015.1, read as the reverse complement.
GGCGCGGGGGCTTGGATTTCCGCGACCGGCTCAATCGGCGCGGGTGCAGGTTCAACAGGGGCAGGCGCCAATTCGGGCGTGGTCTCCTCTGTTGGCATCGAGCGTTGCGCTTCGGCAAGGGCTTGCTCTTCGGCTTCCTTGGCGATTTGCTGATCGCTCTTGATGTCAATGCGCCAGCCGGTCAATTTGGCCGCGAGGCGCGCGTTTTGTCCTTCCTTACCGATTGCCAGCGACAATTGTTTGTGCTCGATGACGACATTCGCTACCTTATCGCCGTTGGGGCCCTCCGTCAAGGTGACCGAAAGGGGTTTGGCTGGGCTAAGGGCATTGGCGATGAACTTGGCTGTATCCGCGCTCCATTCGACCACGTCAATCTTTTCGCCACTCAATTCGTTGACGATGGCTTGGATGCGGATGCCGCGCTGCCCAACGCACGCCCCGACGGGGTCAATGCCGTCCTGCGTCGCGGCGACGGCGATTTTGGAGCGTGAGCCGGGTTCTCGCGCGATCATTTTGATTTCGACCAAGCCGTTGAAGATTTCCGGCACTTCAAGTTCGAACAATCGCCGGAGCATATTGCGGTGGGTACGCGATAGGATGACTTGGGGCCCGCGCGCGGTCTTGTTGACTTCGACGATGTAGGCACGGATCTTTTGATTGTGGCGATAGCGTTCCGTCGGAATCTGCTCTGAACGCGGCAGAATCGCCTCCAGTTTGCCGAGACTGACGGTGATGTGCTGCGGTTCGATGGTGTGGACCGTGCCTAGAACGATCTCCCCCTCGCGCTGCGAAAAGGTCGAGTACAACACTTCCTTTTCGGCTTCGCGGATGCGTTGCATAATCACTTGTTTTGCCGCCTGCGCGGCGACGCGTCCGAAATCGGCGGGGGTCGTTTCGATTCGGATCGTTTCGCCGACCTGCGCCATCGGGTCGTATGCCTGCGCGTCCGCAAGGGAAATCTCCTGCCGGCGATCATTCACCTGATCTACGATCTTTTTGATCGTAAAAATCTTGGCTTTGCCGGTGGCAGGGTCAATCACTGCCGAGATGTTCTGTCCACCGCCGAAATCGCGCCGATAAGCAGAGACGAGCGCCTGCTCGACAGCCGCGATGACGACTTCTTTGGGCAAGCCGCGATCGTTGCACAACTGCGTAATGGCGACTAGGAAATCGTTCTTCATCTTCCGTTTGCCTCGTTCCGTACGTGTATCCCTCCGCTAAACAAGAAAAGTGGGGGATGCCCACTTTTCAAAGGACGCGCGGAGGTTGAACGGCTCACAGTATAGCACAATCCCTAAAATCGCGCAAATTGTTTGACAGCGGGCGCGGGAGGGTGTATCATAATCGGCGAGTGATGTTGTTCACCTATCGGATCGCGTCTGGACTGAAACGGCTTCTGCGAAAGCGTTGTCGCGTGCTCATTGCGATTGTGCTGTTGCTGGGCGTGGGCGCACTGGCAGTCCTCTACCAATGCGTGGACGCGCGCGCGGGGGTGGATCGGGCGCGCCGCGCCGATGCCATCATCGTACTGGGCTCGGCCGTTTGGCCCGGCGAACGCCCCAGTCCCTCGCTCGCTGCGCGCACGCAACACGCCCTCGCCCTCTATCACGCGGGCTATGCGACGCACCTGATTCTGTGCGGCGGTATCGGCGTGAATCCGCCCAGCGAAGCCGAAGTGATGCGGCGCATGGCTATCGGCGCGGGGGTACCGGCAAGCGCGCTCGTTCTCGAAGACCAGTCCCATTCGACCGAAGAGAATCTGGCGAACGCCAAACGGTTGATGGAGACGCGCGGCTGGCACCGCGCGATCATCGTCAGCGACCCGTTTCACTTGCTCCGCGCGGAAATCATCGCGCGCGATTTGGGGATCGAGGCGTACGGTTCGGGCGCAACGACCAGTCCGCGTTGGATGAGCCCGGGGAATCGCGCGTGGTACACCGCGCGCGAGGCGCTCGCGCTCGTGTGGTACTATGCCGGGCGCGCGTTCGGCACGCCGGCGTGGTTGTACGGGCTGCTCAAGGGCAAACTATAAAATGCCCAACGCGTAAGTGGGTGCGTCATTCGTCATTGGAGGCGCTATGGATCGCGGCATTCCATCCTCTGCTAACGAAGAAATCGAACTGTATATGCGGACGTACTATTCGCTGCTGCGCTCGAGCGGAGAGATTCAGATCAAATCGCTCATCGAGACGCATACGCAGATGGATTCGTCGTTGCACCTGCACGCGCGCGACGAATTTCCCGATATGGCGGCCTTCGTCTATTGCACGCTGCGCTTGCCGCCTTGCATCGGGGCTGTTCGACTGGTCTTGCTCGGTCAATCGGACGATGTGTTCGACAAAGCGGGTTTTCCGAATGTTATGGAGAGTTGGCGCGCGGTCGCCGCCGCCGGGCGGCGGCGCAAACTCTACTTCGATGGACGCGAAACGCTCGCCGCGTTCATTGCCAGCGCGTCGGATATTGACGATCTAATTCCGATTCTTACGGCGTACGAGATCGAGTGGAATAAGATGCACGACTTGCTGCGGCGCGCCGGCGCGGCGGAACGACTGGCGCCGTTCCGCGCGCGCGGCACGCTGGGCGCGGACGAACGGGCGCACTTGGCGCGCGATCTGCGCATCGGCGTTAGCGATCTAGCCACCCTGGAAAACATCTGGGGCGAGGCGTGGCTCACGAACTTGCAGGCGATTGCGGCGAAACGCAAACGTTTCGCGCTGCGGCTCCTCGCCGGCTCGTTGGTTGATTATCGCAGGGCAACGCGGCACTGGTGGAACAACATCGCGCGCGACGCGGCACCCCTGCTCAGCGGTCGCCCGGTGTACTTTGTATCCTCCAATACGCACAGTCTCGCGAACCTGATTTCGGGGTACGCCCTCGCCCACGAGCAAGAACTGATTCACTACATCCACGACTTGCGCCACGAAGATTTGATGCGCGAGTATCAGGCGATCCAAGCCGAAGAAGTGCGGAGCAGTCGAGAGAATTTCCTGTACTATGTCTTGAAGAAGTATTGCGCTGACCCGGAGAACGTATCCGCCGTCGGCGCGAAAACGCGCGCCGAACGCGACGTCGGCTTGACGCACTTTGCCAGCGATCGCTATCTGGACGTGGACGCGCAAATCATCGAGTTGAACCAAATCATCCCGGAACGCCTCGATCCGCGCCTGCCGCGCGACGCGCTCGGCTACTTGCGCCACAGCCGCGCCGTCATCTTCAACATTGACTATCCGCTGGGTCTCGCCGCGTACCAGATTCTTTCCGAAGTCGCTCGCAATGTAGACCAGATCAAGGGATTCTATCTGCTCGGCAAAGCCGCGACGCTGAATGGGCGCATCGGCGACGTGCTGATTCCCAATGTAGTGTACGACGAACATTCGCAGAATACGTATCTGTTCAACAATGTGTTCGGTGCGCGCGCGGTGGCGCCCTATCTGATGTACGGCTCGGTGCTCGACAATCAAAAGGCGATCAGTGTCAAGGGAACGTTCTTGCAGAATCGCAAGTTCATGGAATTATTCTATCGCGAAGGCTACACCGATATCGAGATGGAAGCGGGACCGTACCTCTCCGCGTTGTACGAGATGAGTTATCCCAAACGCTATCCGGTGAACGAGATCGTTCGGCTCTACCAGACCGATTTCGACATCGGCTTTCTGCACTATGCGTCGGACACGCCGTACAGCAAAGGGAAGAATCTCGGCGCGGTGCATCCCTCGTACTTTGGAATGGACCCGACGTACGCGACCGCACTCGCCATTCTGCGGCGGATCTTCGAACGGGAGAGGGAATGAGCCAGTCGCCGGGCGCGGCAGGGGCAACCCCGCGCTTTGAAGAAATCCCGCACACGGCCGATTGGTCGTTCCGCGTCTTTGGACGCGAACCGCGCGAACTGTTCGCGAATGCGGCGCACGCGCTCTTTGCGCTGGAAGGCGCAACGCCGCGCCAGAACGCGGCCGAGATCGCGCGCACAGTCGAAGTGAGCGGACTGGACTATGAAGCGCTCCTGGTCAATTGGTTGAGCGAATTGCTATACTTGCAGGAAGCCTATCATGAGACGTACCATCACTTTGACATCGAGTTTCTCTCGCCCACCGCGCTGCGTGCCCGAGTTCTGGGAACGCGGCTGGGCGCGCTCGACAAAATCATCAAAGCGGTGACGTATCACAACTTGGAAATCAAGCCAACGTCCGAGGGCTGGCAAGCGACAGTGGTCGTGGACGTGTAACTTCAGGGGACAGTGACGCGAGGGGTTCGATGATCCATAAACAGAGTCTTGAACGCATCAGCGACTGGGTCTGGCAAGTGCCGCAGAGTTTCCGCGGCGATATGCGCGCGCCCGCACGGGTGTACGCCGATGAGGCGCTGCTCGATGACGCGCTGCAAGACGAATCGCTCACCCAACTCGTCAACACGACGACACTGCCCGGCATCGTCCAGTACGCGATCGCGATGCCGGATGTACATCAGGGGTACGGCGCGCCGGTCGGCGGCGTGTTCGCCACCCGCTGGCCGGACGGAGTGATCTCCCCCGGCGCGATTGGGTACGACATCAATTGCGGTGTGCGCTTGCTCGCTTCCCACGTTGCGCTCGACGAGATCGCACCGCGCTTGCAAGACCTCGCGAACGCGCTCTACCGCAACTGCCCGAGCGGCGTCGGCTCGGAAGGGAGCGTGTCGCTGAGCGCGAAACAATTGGACGATGTGCTCGAGCGCGGCGCGGAATGGGCGATAAATGGCTATGGGCGGCGCCAAGATTTGGAACGTACCGAAGAACGCGGCAGAATGGTCGGCGCGGACGCGGCGGCAGTCTCCAAACGCGCCAAAGAACGCGGCAAAGACCAACTCGGCACGCTGGGAGCGGGAAACCATTTTATCGAAGTGGACCGCGTCGCCGAAGTATTCGACGCCTTTGTGGCGTATCGGCTGGGATTGTTTCTCAACCAAATCGTCGTGCAGATTCACTGTGGCTCGCGCGGCTTGGGGCATCAGGTCTGCACCGATTACGTGAACGATTTCCAGCGCGCGGTGCGCGAATACAAAATCGCGCTGCCCGACCGCGAGTTGGTGTGCGCGCCACTCGATTCGCCGGCGGGGCAGGCGTACTTCAAGGCGATGGCGTGCGCGGCGAATTACGCGTTTGCCAATCGGCAAATCCTCGCCTATCACGTCCGCCGCTCGTTCGAAGAAATACTCACCGGCGCCGTCAAGAACTTGGACTTGTTCCAGATTTACGACATCGCGCACAATATGGGCAAAATCGAAGAGCACACCATCGAAGGGGCGCGCGTCAAGGTGTGCGTGCATCGCAAAGGCGCGACGCGCGCATTCGGTCCGAATGTCAGCGGGGTGCCGACCGATTGGCGCGATCTGGGGCAACCGGTGCTGATTCCCGGCTCGATGGGAACGGCGTCGTTCGTGCTCGTCGGCACGACGGCGGCGATGGAGCAAACATTCGGCTCAACCTGTCACGGGGCGGGGCGCGTGATGAGTCGCGCCAGAGCCAAGAAGCAAGTGCGCGGCGACAAGTTGCGGGATGAATTGATGGCGCGCGGTATCGTCGTGCGCGCCGGTTCGATGCCGGGGCTGGCGGAAGAGGCGCCGCAGGCGTACAAGGACGTGTCGCGCGTCGTCGAGGTGGTGCATCACGCCGGGATCGCGCACAAGGTCGCGCGACTTGAACCGCTGGCGGTCATCAAGGGATGAGCCCCTTGACGACTCCTCACAAACCTCCCGCAGGTTTTTGAACCTGCGGGAGGTTTCTATTCCAGAATCGCCTTGAACAAATCCGCCGCGTCGGTTGCGCGCAGCGGATTTTGGATGAGAAACGCAAACCCCTTGCCGCCGAGTGCGTGCACGATTTTCAGTGCGCCAGCGGGCGTGACCGTCAGTTGACACAGTTTGCCCGCCTCGCGGATACGCTGGAGTACCGGCAGCCACTCCTCCGGCGGCGGGACGCCGTCGCCAGGGACCCACTGAATCCCGCGCAGTTCCTTCAGCGCGAGAAGCAAATCCAGGTGCGGCAGTTGCCCCTTGCCGTCGAGGTGGTAGAAGGGATGATCGAGGTGCGCGCAACACTCGGCAAGGTCAGGGAGGACGAATCGCTCGAACATCTTGGGCGAAATCATATACGAAAAATCGCTCTGTAAGATGTAGCACCGTCCGGGCGACCACAGCGGTGCCCACGGCGACGTGCCGCAAACCGGCTGGACGATGGCAGCGAGTTCATCGTAATAACGCAGCCACGCGCGCGTGATTTCGCGCGTCAGTCGCGCCACCTCGTCCGGCGCATCGTACAGGTCGAGCAACAATTGCTGCGACGTGCGGAACGAAGCCAGAATGTCGAGATTGCCCCCCAAATCAGTCAAGCCGACGATGACGCGCCGTCCCCATCGTTCGACGGCGGCGCGCGTGAGTGCCTGAACGCGCTGCCACCAAACATTCGTCTCGTCATAGCGCACGTGCAGATCGGCAATCGGCATCTCTTCTTCTGCGGGCGAAAACCACACCGTCTCTTCGGTCGAATGGACGCGCGCACCAGTAAAACCAGCGACGATGCCGGGACCAAAGTTGGGCCACCACCTGGGGAACGCGTCGCCGTAAAAGCGCATCGTCCGCAACTGCGCGTCGTATCGCTCGATGGCTTGATCCGCCGGCAGATCGAGCGGCAGATTGCTGGCAAACTGCGGCGCGTACGGCAGCGCGCCAGACGTCGGCGGTTCGATGCCGTACATCATCACCAGCGGACGTTCCAATTCTCCCGCCCACCACGCAGTCCAATCGCGTTCGAGGCGGGCGCGATCCTTCTCGTTCGGATAAGGATTCATCACTCCCTCACTTGAGCATCGCGTCGGCAGGCATACCGGGCTTTAACTCCATATTCGGATTGGGAATCTGCACCCGCACCGCGAACACGGTGTTGACTCGTTCGGCTTTCGTCTGCACGTTGCGCGGTGTGAACTCGGCTTGCGACGCGATGAAAATCACTTTGCCGATGAATGTCTTGTCCGGGAACGCGTCCACTTTTACCGGGATTTCATCCCCGATTTTGATTTGACCGATGCGCGTCTCCGGGACGTAGATCGTCAACTTGACCGTTTCCAGATTCGTAATGCCCAGCAGCATCGCGTTCGGTGTCGCGATCTCCCCCGGCTGCGCGGCGCGCCGCGTGACGATGCCGCTGACCGGACTCTTGAGGGTCATCTTGTTCGTCTGCGCTTGCAGTACACCCAGCGCGGCTTGCGCTTGCTTGACCGCCGCTTCGGCGATGGCGACTTGTTCTTTGGTTGCGCCGGCGCGCAACGCGTCCAAACGCGCTTGCGCCACGCTCACTGCCGCCGCGCTTGCATCGAACTGCGCTTTGGCGGCATCCACTTGCGCGTCGAGCGTCAGCGGATTCTTCCGCATATCGAGCAAAATCTGCCAGCCCTTGACCGCGCCCTCGTACGCGGCTTGCGCGGTTTGCGCTGCCGCTTCTGCCGCCGCCCATTGCTCGACGATCACCTTGCCCTCGACACGCGTTTGCTCCACGCCGCCGATCGCGTCGACGCGGACGCGCGCCGCATTCGCGTTCGCGCGCGCGGAATCGAGTTGGAACTTGGCGGTCTTGACCTGCGCCTCCGCCGCCGCGAGACGCGCGTCGAGTTCTTGGGGGTTGGCGCGCGCGGCTCGCGCGTTCTCCCACGCGCGCTGCGCGCCGTCGCGCGCGGCAATCGCCTGCACGAGCGCGGCTTCGGCTTGGCGAATCTCTTCCGGCCGCGCGCCCGCTTTCACCTGCGCGAGTTGCGCCTGCGCCGTCTCGACGGCGGCTTGCGCCTGCGCGATTTGCGCGTCGAGCAGCGAACGCTCCAGCCGCACGAGTTCTTGCCCCGCGGTCACACGCGCCCCTTCGTCCACTGTAATCGCTTCGATGCGCCCGCCCACTTCGGCGGCAATGGCAATCTCTTCGCCCTCGATGAACCCGGACGCGGTGTTCGCGTTCGCACCCGCCACCCAGTACGTCGTGTAAACATAGTACGCGCCCAGCAGCACCACAATCAAAAGCACGACCGGAATGATTCGTTTGCGATGTTCCATAGCAACCCCCTGTGGTCAGCGAGCAGTAAGCGGTGAGCAGCCATCAGCGTTCAGTCGTCGGTGGTCGGTTTAGGTTTCGCTCGCGCGTCTCAGTCGCGCGATGAACACGTCTTCGAGCGAGGGCAGAACCACGCCCGCGCTTGCCACGGCAATGCCCTGCGCGTGCAGAAGTGCGCGCGCCGGTGCGAGCTTCTGCGCCGCATCGTCGCCGATGGCGTGAATCAGCGTGCCGTAGAGCGCGACCTCGTCGAAGAGCCGCGCCGCGCGCAGCGCGGTCAGCGCGGCATCGGCGCGGTCACATTCGATTTCGACCACCTCTCCCAGCATCTGGCGCGTTTTCATCTCGGCGGGCGTTCCCTCAGCGACGATTCTGCCACGATAGATGAACGCGAGGCGATGGCAGTTTTCCGCTTCGTCCATGTAATGCGTCGTTACGAGGATGCTCGTGCCGCGCGCTGCCAAATCGTAGAGCAAATCCCACAGGACGCGCCGGGAGAGCGGATCCACGCCCGCCGTCGGTTCGTCGAGAAAAAGAAATTCGGGTTGATGCGTGAGCGCGCAGGCGAGCGCGAGCCGTTGCCGCGAGCCGCCGGCGAGATTCGACACCCGCATCGGCTCTTGCCCCCGCAGCCCCACTTGCGCCAAGGTCGCGGCGCGCCGCTGCGCTCGCGCGTCGCGCGGCACACCATAGACGCCGCCGTAGAAATCGAAATTCTCCGCGACGGTGAGATCGGGATAGAGCGAGAATTTTTGCGACACGTAGCCGACGCGCTGTCGAATCTCCTCTGCCTCCCTCACGATGTCGAATCCAAGCACCGCGCCACTGCCTGCGGTCGGCGCGAGCAAACCGAGCAGCATCCGAATCGTCGTCGTTTTGCCCGCGCCGTTCGGGCCGAGCAAGCCAAAGATTTCACCGCGCCGCACTGAAAACGATACCGCGTCCACGGCGACAAAGTGATCAAAGTGCTTGGTGAGGTTTTGTGTGGCAAGCGCGAGTGAGTTCATATTCGGTCGAATTTCGACAGCATCAACACGAACGCATCTTCGAGCCGCGCCCTGACCTCGCGCGGTGTGCTCGCGGCGATTCCGCGCGCCTGCCACACCGATGGCCATTCTGTCGCGCGTTCGGCGCGGTCAGCGAGCACGCGCAGCACATCGCCATGCGCGGATGCGGCGAGGACCCCAGGGCGCGCTTCGATGGCTTGGCGCGCAGCGATGGCTTGCGCCGAGCGCGCTTCCAGCACCACCGCGCCGATACGCCTCGCGTCGCGCAGCACATTCGGCGCGTCGCACGCGATCAACTCGCCGCGAAACATCAAGCCGACGCGCGCGCAGCGCTCCGCCTCGTCGAGGTACGGCGTCGCGATGACGATGGTGACGCCTTCGAGATGAATCTCGGTCAGCAAATCCCAGAACTCGCGGCGCGAAATCGGGTCCACGCCGGTCGTCGGCTCATCGAGCAGGAGGAGGCGCGGGCGATGCATCAGCGCGGCGGCGAGCGCGAGTTTCTTTTGCATCCCGCCGGATAGGTTGCGCGCGAGGCGCGTTTGAAATTCGGTGAGGCGCGCAAAGTCGAGCAGCCGCGCGATCAGTTCCGTGCGCTGTGCGCGCGGCGCACCAAAGACATCCGCGAAGAAATTTAGATTTTCGATGACGGTCAAATCGGGATAGAGCGCGAACCGCTGCGGCATATAGCCGATCATCCGCTTGATCGCTTCCGGGTCGCGCTGGGTGTCCACTCCACCGACGCTCACGCGCCCCCGCGTGGGGTTCATCGCGGTCGAAATCACGCGCAGAGTCGTCGTCTTGCCCGCGCCATCGGGACCAATGAGCCCGAACACTTCGCCGGCGTTCACGTCGAGGGTGAGGTTGTTGACGGCGGTGAGGGTATCGAATTGTTTAGTCAAATTTCTGAGTGAGATCATCCGATCACTCTAGACTCTTGCGGAATCGCAGCGACGCCGCCGTAAAAATCAGCGGACCCAAAATCGCCAGTGCGATGACCGGCTCGGTGAGCGAGCCAAAGCCGATTCCTTTGAGGATGATGCCGCGCAGAATGATGAGCATATAACGCAGCGGCACGAAATAACTGATCGCTTGCAACCACGCCGGCATCGCTTCGAGCGGGAAGAAAAAGCCGGCAAGGAAAATGGCAGGCAGCATTACCAGAAAAGAGAGGAACATCGCTTCTTGTTGTGTGCGCGCGACGCTGGACACGAACAAGCCCAAGCCGAGCGTCGTCAGCAGGAAGAGCAGCGAGAGGGTCAGCAAGAGTAGGATACTGCCGCGAATCGGCACGTCGAACAGGAGTACACCCAGAAACAACACTTCGAGTAAATCGAAAAACGCGATGCCGATGTATGGCACGACCTTGCCGACGACGAGTTCCCACGCTTTGATCGGCGTGACGACGAGTTGCTCGATCGTCCCCTGCTCGCGCTCGCGCACGATCGCGAGCGCGGTGAAGAGTTGCGTGAGGAATTGCAGAATCATTCCCATCACGGCGGGAATCATATAATTGGAGGAGCGCAATTCCGGGTTGTACCACACGCGCGGGCGAACCTCGATGCCGCCGATCTTGGTGACATCAATTCCCAGTCGCTGTTGAATGATTTGGATGCTATGCGCCTGTCCTACGGATTGTGCGGCTGCGAACGCGGTGGACGCCACGGCGGGGTCGGAGCCGTCAATAATGACGGCAACTTGCGCGGGCGCGCCCTTTGCCAAGTTATCGGCATAGCCCGCCGGGATGATAATGGCGGCGCGCGCCTGTCCACCATCGAGCAGACGCGCGAGCTCTTCCTCACTCTGGACATAGTATCGAATCGCGAAATAGTCGGACGCGCGGTACGCTTCGGTCAGTTGGCGGCTCGACGAGGTGTGGTCAGCGTCGTAAACCGCCGTGTTGAGTCGGCGGATGTCCGTCGTCGCCGCATAGCCCAGCAAAATCAATTGAATGATCGGGATGACGAACATAATCGCGAGGGTTCGCGGGTCCCGGATGATGTGAATGAACTCTTTGCGGATGATCGAAACGAGTCGTGAATTCATCAGCCCCTCACTCCAGCAACCCCAATTGGCGCAACCGGTCCTCGCGCTCGCGCCATTTCTCCCACACCTTGACCCACAACTCCAGATACACCTTATGCCCCGTCCACCATTCGATCTGCTCGCGCGCCCCCTGACCGATGGTCTTGAGCATCGCGCCCCCTGCGCCGATGACGATGCCCTTTTGCGACTCGCGCTCGACGTAGATCGTCGCCGCGATGTGCGTGAGGTCTTCGCGGCGCTCCTCCCACTCGTCAATCGCTACGGCGACCGAGTGGGGGATTTCTTGTCGGGTGTGAAGCAGGACCTGTTCGCGGATCAGTTCGGCGGTGATGGCTTGCAGGTTCTGGTCGGTCACCAAATCAGGAGGATAGAGTTCGGGGCCCTCGGGCAGGCGCGCGAGAATTTGGTCGAGCAGTTTGGGCAGGTTCGTGCCGCGCGTCGCCGAGACGCGCATCCAATCGGCGTACCGAACGAGCGCGAAATGCGCTTCGGTGACCGCTTGCACATCCGCCGGCTTGAGGCGATCCATTTTGTTTAGCACGAGCAAGACCGGCACACGGCATTTCTCGTCCAGCCGCTTGCCGATGCGCGCGTCCTCGTCCGTCGGCATTTGCGCGCCATCGGTCATAAAGAGGACGAGGTCCACGTCGTTGACGACGCCGGTCGCGGCTTCGACCATCGTCTTGCCGAGTTCGTGCTGGGGGGCGTGGATGCCGGGCGTATCCACGAAGACGATTTGCGCGTCCGGGCGTGTGAGGATACCGCGCAGCACGCGCCGTGTCGTTTGCGGCTTGGGCGAGACAATCGCCACTTTGACGCCGACGAGCGCGTTGACGAGCGTGGACTTGCCGACGTTCGGCTTGCCGATGACGGCGACGAAGCCGGCTTTGTGATTGGGCGCAACCTGATTCGGGTCAACGGGTTTCACGGCGATAGTATACACGAAACACGACGAAACACAAGCGCGTTGAAAGTACAAGACCCTTTGGGCTTTGGAAACCCAAAGGGTCTTAGCAAGCGAAGCCATCCCCAAAAGCGCAGTGGAGATGGTAACGCTACATTCAATCGTGGAGACGTCAAAACTGGTGCACTTGATGCCCCGCAGGGCGGGGGGCTTGGGGGGTGTCCCCCCAACACCCCCTCAATCCCCCTCTTCCCCGCATTGCGGGGAAGAGGGGGAA
>DYLA01000014.1 GCA_020722265.1 Anaerolinea sp. | reverse complement strand
TGGCATGATTTCACGCTGCCAAACGATTTAGCAGCCGGCGAGTATGCCATCTACGTTTTGCTGCGCGATGCCGACAACAGCACGTTGGGCGAAGTACGCCTAATAACGATTTCTGTGGTAAAATAGAGCAGGACAAAGGTCTGCTCCGGGAACCTGCTGCGATTATTGGAATCCTAACTTGATTCCTCGCGCGTTGAATGGACACGGTGTATTCATCCATGGACACATTCTATCTTCCTTGGCTCGCCCATTCGCTCGCCCTCTCGTTCTGTGGCGCGCTGCTCATCTATCTCGTTATCAGCCGTCGCTGGGCAGGCATATTGAACCTCCGGCTGACCCTCTACCTCGCGCTGGCATTCCTCAGCAATCTGGCGTTAGTCGCTTCCTATGGCATCTGGGCGTGGGACTATCTTGGCGCGGCGTTTTACCGCGCGCACATCTACACCCAAGCCGTGTTGCCGATTTTCTTGTACGCCGTGGCGCACGCGTTCATCCACTTGGAGCGCCGCCGTTGGTTCTACCTTCCCGGCCTCGCGCTTGCGCTCTTGCTGCTCATCGCCGACTCGACCCAACTCCCGCTTGATGCAAGTGGCGCGTTGACCCCCGCGACGCTCGTCACGATTCTGCGCGCAGCCATCTGGCTCACGTACAACAGCGCGATCGTTTTCATCGGCGCGCGCGAGTACCGCCGCGCCTCCAGCCCCCTCCACCGCAATCGCCTCGCGTACCTCGCGCTCGCCTCGCCCTTTCTCTTTGCAGAGGGCGCCCTCGACCTATGGGGTGGCGAATCGTGGTATTCGCTCGCGGCAGTCACCCAGATCATCGGCGTTGCCATTCTTTCGTACGCCACGCTGCGGCACACCCTCGTAGACCTGCGTTCGCTCATTCGGCAAACGATCTTCTTCTTCGTACTCACAACCTTTACGATCGTCGCCTACGCGCTCGTCATCGGCGGCGCGCTGGTGCTGCTTGGCAACGCGGAGGAATGGCAGCGTCTCGCCGGCGCGTTGATTGCGGCAATGATTCTCACTTTTGTCTATCAGCCCCTACGCGATCTCGTGCAGCGCGGCATCGCCTTAGCCGTGTTTGGGCACCGCTACAGCGTCGAAGCCGTCGTTCAGAACTTTAGCCAAAAGTTGAGCGCGCGCATTGACCTGCAGGAACTGGCACAAGAAGGTCGCGTGCTCCTGCGCCAGGCGATGGGCGCGCGCGACGCCGCGCTCGTTCTGGTCAGTCGCGATCAAGAGGGCGTGGCGTTGCGACCGATTCCCGCGCGTCCCGACGTGCCCGCCTTTCGCCTCAACGCGGACGCCTCGTTCATCAAGGCATTGAGCGCGCCGCGCGCCTCGCTCCTGCAGTACGACATTGACCGCCTACCGCGCTACAGTGACCTCACGGCGGAAACGCGCGCGGCACTGCAGCGACTGGGCGGCGAAGTGTACGTCGCCGTACAAAGTCGCGGCGAACTCATCGGCATTTGGGGCATCGGCGCGAAAACCTCCGGCGACCCGTACACCGACGCTGACCGCGCCCTCCTCGCGACGCTGGCAGACCAGAGCGCGGTCGCGTTGGAGAACGCGCGGCTCCTTGCCGATTTGCGCGAGCAAATGGTGCAGTTGCGTTCGATGCGCGACTATCTCGACTCGACGATGGCGAGCATCGCCACCGGCGTCCTCACGCTCGACCGCGAGGGCAAGATCATCAGTCTCAACCGCGCCGTCGAACGTATCTTTCGCGTCGCGGCGTCCGACGCGGTGGGCAAACGCTACGAGGACGTTCTGCCGATTCTACACGGCGCGGAGTTGCCGCTGCTGCTCGCGCGCCTGTGGTCGCAAAGCGCGCAGCACCTCGTCCGCGACGCCATCGCGCACGTCGCCGGGCGCGGCCGAGTCCACCTGACGATTCACCTGTCCCCGATGCGAAGCGAAAACGAAATGGTCGGCGTCGCGGTTGTCCTCGAAGACCTGACCGAGCAAGCACGCCTCGAAATGGAACGCCGTGCCCAAGAGCAAGAGACGCGGCGCGTGCGTGATACCTTTGAGCATTACGTCGCGCCGACCGTCGTGCAAAGTCTGCTGACAGACCCGCGCCGCATCGAATTGGGCGGCGAACGCCAGCGCATTACCGTGATGTTCGCCGATATGCACGGCTTTACGCCTCTCTCCGAACAACTACCGCCGGAAGAATTAGTCAAAGTGCTCAACGGCTATCTCTCCCTCGCCTACCAAGTCATCTTGCGTTACGAAGGGACGGTAGACAAATTCATGGGCGATGGCGTGATGGCGATCTTCAACGCGCCGCTCGAACAACCCGATCACGCCTGGCGCGCCGCGTGCGCCGCGCTGGCGTTGCAACACGAGACCGCCGAATACGCCGCACGGCTTCCCGGACCCCAGCGACTCGCGTTTCGCACCGGCATCCACACCGGCGACGCGATTGTCGGTAACATCGGCGCGCGCGAACTGATGAACTATACCGCCATCGGCGATGCGGTCAACGTCGCCAAACGCTTGCAGGAAAACGCCGAGGTGGGACAAATCTTGATCAGCCGCAATACCTACGCGATGATCGAACAACGCGTCGTCGTGCAACCGCGCGAGACGTTGCTCGTCAAAGGACGCGCCGCGCCGGTCGAGGTGCTGGAACTCACCGGCGCATGGGAGATGCGATTTGGGAAACAGTGATGGTGGATGGTGAACCGTGAAGGTATTGAATTTTCCGGAGGGATTTCTATGGGGTGCGGCGACTGCCGCGCATCAGGTCGAAGGGGAGAACACTAACAACGACTGGTGGGATTGGGAACAAACGCCAGGACACATCAAGAATGGCGATACTTCCGCCGTCGCGTGCGATTGGTGGAAGGGGGAGCGCTACCGCGAGGATTTCGATCTTGCCCAGTCGCTGAACCACAACGCGCATCGCCTCTCGGTCGAGTGGAGTCGCCTCGAGCCGCGCGAGGGCGCGTGGAACGCCGCGGCAGTCGCGTTCTATCGGCGTGTGCTCGGCGCGCTGCGCGAACGCGCGATGACGCCGCTCGTGACGCTGCACCACTTTACCAATCCGCGCTGGCTCGTCCAACGCGGCGCGTGGGAAACCCCAGCGGTCGTGCCACTCTTCGAACGCTTCGCGGCGAGGGTCGTCCAAGAACTGGGCGATTTATGCGACTTTTGGATCACGCTCAACGAGCCGAACGTGTACGCGTTCACCGGCTACATCGAGGGGAACTGGCCCCCCGGCAAGAAGAATCTTGGACTGGGACTGCGCGTCCTCGCCAATATGGTCCGCGCGCACGCGGCGGCGTACCACGCGATCCATCGCGTTCAACCGAACGCGCGCGTCGGCGTGGCGCATCACGTTCATCCGTTCTACCCCGCCAAGCCGCGCTCACGCGTCAATCACCTGATCGCCGGCTGGCAAGACGATGTCTTCAATCGGCTGTTCCCGCTGGCGCTGCGCGACGGACACTTGCACTTGCCGCTCGGTCTCGGCGCGCGCGTGCCCGAAGCGGTTGGGACGCAAGATTTTCTCGGATTGAATCACTATTTCTCCAGCCGCGTCGCGGTAGCTTGGTCTAGCCCAAGCCAATTGTTCGGACGGAAACTGCCACCCAAGCCAACCGGCTTGTCCAACGACAAGGAACTGCGCGCGTGGTTTGGGCTGGGAGACATTGATCCGAACTCGTTCTACGATTCGGTCATGTGGTTCTCGCGCTACGGCGCGGGCTTGCCGATTTACATCACCGAAAACGGCATTCCCGATGCGCACGACGAAATCCGCCCGCGCTATCTCACCGACCATCTGGCCGCGCTGCATCGCGCGATTCAAGCCGGCGCACCCGTGCGCGGTTACTTCCACTGGACCCTCACCGATAACTTTGAATGGATCGAAGGATTGAACTTTTTGCGTTTTGGTTTGATCGCGAACGATTTCGCGACCCAGCGACGCACGCCGCGACCGAGCGCGCATCTCTATGCGCGCATCGCGCGCGAGAACCGCATCGTGACAGACTAGGGGCGTTCAATCGAACGCCCCTAAATTTTTCCAACATTTTTCTTACGACATTGCCGCGAAAACCATTGACCTTCAAATGCGATTGGGATAATATGGCAAGGGACACTATCAACTCTCGCACCCTGATGCCAGAACTGAGGGGACGCGGAAAGGAATACGATGAGAATTGCGAATGATGTGACCGAACTGGTCGGCAATACGCCGCTCGTGCGGCTGCGCCGCGTGACCGCAGGCGCGGTTGCCCCAGTGGTCGCCAAGTTAGAGTTCTTCAACCCCGCGCACAGCGTCAAAGACCGCATCGGCGTCGCGATGATTGACGCCGCCGAAAAAGCCGGGCTCATCAAGCCGGACACGATCATCATCGAGCCGACGAGCGGCAACACCGGCATCGCCCTGGCGATGGTGTGTGCCGCGCGCGGCTATCGCTGCGTCCTCACGATGCCGGAGACGATGAGCAAGGAACGCCGTATGCTGTTACGCGCCTACGGCGCGGAGTTGATTCTGACCCCCGGCAGCGAAGGAATGGCAGGCGCGATCCGCCAAGCGGAAGAACTGGTCGCGGCCGACCCGCGCTATCTGATGCCCCAGCAATTCGAAAACCCGGCGAATCCGGAAATCCACCGCCGCACGACGGCTGAAGAGATCTGGCGCGACACCGCTGGACAAGTGGACCTTCTCGTCGCTGGCGTCGGTACCGGCGGCACGATCACCGGCGTCGGTGAAGTGATCAAAGCACGCAAGCCCTCTTTTCGCGCGATTGCGGTCGAACCGGACGCGTCGCCGGTGCTATCGGGGGGAGCCAAGGGCGCGCATCCGATTCAAGGTATCGGCGCGGGCTTTGTCCCGGCGGTTCTCAACACCCAAATCTACGACGAGGTGATTCGTGTCAAGAATGACGATGCCTTCGAGACCGCGCGGCGGATGGCGCGCGAGGAGGGTTTGCTCGTCGGCATTTCGTCCGGTGCAGCCGTTTGGGCAGCCCTCCAAGTCGCGCGGCGCACCGAGAACACCGGCAAGTTGATCGTCGTGATCGTACCGTCGTTCGGCGAGCGGTACTTGAGCACCGCGCTGTTCGCGAATCTGGCAGACTGACGCCGATGCTAGAAACGCTCCGCCGTGACATTCAATCGGTTTGCGACCGTGACCCGGCAGCACGCCGCGTGCTCGAAGTCGCGCTGTTGTATCCGGGCTTGCACGCCTTGTGGGCGCATCGTTTGGCGCACTGGCTATGGACGCACCACTGGAAATTGCTGGGGCGCTGGATCTCGCAACTCGCGCGCGGACTGACCGGTATCGAAATTCACCCGGGCGCGCGCATCGGTCCCGGCTTTTTCATTGATCACGGCATGGGAGTGGTCATCGGCGAGACAGCGGAAATTGGCACGAACGTGACGTTGTATCATGGCGTCACGCTCGGCGGAACGTCGCTCGCCAAAGGCAAACGCCATCCGACGCTGGAGGATAATGTCGTCGTTGGCGCGGGCGCCAAGATACTCGGGGCGATCACCATCGGCGCGAACAGTCGCATTGGTGCGAACGCGGTCGTCGTGAAATCGGTGCCGCCGAATTCGGTCGTCGTCGGCGTGCCGGGGCAAATCGTCAAGCGGAAAGAGCCGCGCCCGCCCGACACGCCCGACTTGAATCACGGCGTGATGCCGGATATGATCGGCGCGTCGGTCATCTCGTTGATGGCGCGCGTGGATGCGCTGGAGCAAGTGGTGCGGCGTCACGAAGCCGAGCATGCCACCGAGCGCGCCGAGTGGGCGGAGGAATTTTCGATCTAGAAGGCAAACCTCCCGCAGGGGTTGACCCGGCGGGAGGTTTGTTTTCGCTAACGTTTGGTGTACTGCTTTGCCTTGCGCGCTTTTTTGAGACCCGGTTTTTTGCGTTCCTTTTCGCGCGCGTCGCGCGTCAGCAAACCGGCTCGTCGCAGCGGCGATTTGAAATTCACATCCGCTGCCAAGAGCGCGCGCGCCAAGCCGAGCGCGACCGCATCCGATTGACCGTTGAGCCCGCCGCCGCGCACCTGCACCGAGACGGCGAACCGCTGTTCGTTCTGCGTCGTCACCAGTGGACGCATCACTTTGTTGACCTGCCCGGTCAGCGGAAAGTACTCTTGAACCGGCCGTTCGTTCACAGTGAACGCGCCGCCGCCGGCGAACAAGCGCACGCGCGCGACCGCCGATTTCCGTCGTCCTATCCCTTCGTAATATTTTCCGACTGGCATTTGTTCAGACCTCCAGCACTGTGGGCTTGTGCGCCGTGTGAGGATGATCGGGGCGCGCATACACTTTGAGTTTCTTGAACATCTTTCGTCCCAGGCGACCGTGCGGCAACATTCCCCACACCGCGGCTTGGATGACACGGTCGGGATGCTTGTCCAACTGCTCGCGCAGAGGAATCTTTCGCAATCCGCCCGGATAACCGGAATGACGATAGTAGAATTTCGCGTCCAGTTTTTTGCCGGTGACGCGGATCTTGCCTGCGTTCACGACGATGACATAGTCGCCGCAATCGAGATGCGGCGTGTAAATCGGCTTGTGCTTGCCCTTGAGCACACGCGCAATCCCGGCAGCCAATCGGCCGAGCGTCTTACCCTCGGCGTTAACCACGTACCAGCGCCGCTCGATGTCGGCAGGCTTGGTGTTGAATGTCTTCATCCTTCGCTCCAACGGCTATGAATCATATTCGACGGCAAGGAGGCACAACCCCTGCGGCGGGACCGCTTGCCCGGCGCGGCGTCTCTTGTCGATCACCTCCCGGAACTCGGCGATGCCCCACACGCCCTTGCCGACGAGCAGCAGCGTCCCGACGATACGCCGTACCATCCGGTACAGAAACGCGTTCGCTTCGAGGTCAATCCACACGGTCACGCCGGCGCGGCGCGCCTCCGCGCGATACACCTCGCGCACGGCGTTCTCGCCGCGCGGCGGCGTCCCGAACGCACCGAAATCGCGCTTGCCGATTAAACATCGCGCCGCCGCGTCCATCGCCGCCACGTCGAGCGGCTCCGGCACGCAGAGCGCGTATCGCCGCGCCAGCGGCGAGCGGATGGGTTGGTTGAGAATCGTGTACCGATACGTACGCCGCCGCGCCGAGTAGCGCGCCGAGAAATCGTCTGCGACCGGCGTCAGCGCACGAATCGCGAGGTCGCTCGGCAAGACCGCATTCAGCGCGCGCTGCAACACGGGCGGCGGCTGCCCCCCGCGCGTATCAAAGTGCACGCCCATTCCGAGGGCGTGTACGCCGCGATCGGTGCGTCCCGCACCGACGACGCGAATCTTTTCGCCGGTGATCTGGTGCAGGGCGCGCTCAAGTTCGCCCTGAACGGTGCGCGTGCGTGCCTGAACCTGGAATCCCGCGAACTCCGTCCCGTCGTATTCGACGACTGCGAGTAATCTCATCCAGTCTGACTATTCGCCCCAGGACTCTCCCGCCTAACTTTCCCGATCTACCAACTCCATAATGACGACCGGCGCGGCGTCCCCGAGGCGCGGTCCCACCTTGAACAACCGCGTATAACCGCCGGCGCGCTCTTTGTAGCGCGGTCCCAGTTTTTCGAACAATTTCTTCGTCACGTCCGGATCGGTAATCGTGCGCGCCGCCAGACGCCGCGCGTGGATATCGCCGCGCTTGGCGAGCGTGATCATTTTCTCGGCATCGGCGCGAATCGCTTTGGCTTTCGCCTCGGTGGTTTCGATGCGCTCGTGCCGCAACAGTTCAGTAATCAGATTTCGGAACAGGGCGCGGCGATGATCCTTATCGCGCCCCAACGAACGTCCCGCCATACGATGTCGCATCTCTATCTATTCCCCTTCTGTCGGCGGCGTTTCGGATTCTTCCGCCTCTGCCGCGCCTTCGGTCGCTTCGGCAGCGGGCTGAATCGCTTCGAGGTATCCCTTGCTCTGCAAACGTTCCATCAATTCGTCGAGCGATTTCTGTCCAAAGTTACGAATGGCGAGAATCTCGTCCTTGCTTTTTTGCAGTTTCTCCAACACTTCGCCGACTTTGGTGATGCCAGCGCGCTTGAGGCAGTTGTACGCGCGCACGGACAATTCGAGTTCTTCGATGGGTGTGTCGTACACGCGGCTCGGAATCTCGGTTTCGGGGGCGGCTTCCGCTTCCACTTCGCCAGCGAAGCCGGCGATGAGACTGAAATGTCGCACGAGAATCTTGGCGGCTTCGGTCAACGCCTCGCGCGGGGTGAGCGAGCCATCGGTCCAGACCTCCATCAAGAGATTGTCAAAGTTCGTCATCTGACCGACGCGCGCGGGCTCGACGCGGAAATTCGCCTTTTTGACCGGGCTGAAGATCGCGTCCACTGGGATCTCGTCAATCGGCAACTTGCCGCGCTCTTCGGCGGGCGAATACCCTTTGCCGCGCGCGACGGTCAACTCCATTTCGAACGTCGCGTCGTCGGAGTCGAGGGTGACGAGGTGCAAATCGGGATTGATGATTTCGACTTGCGGCGGCAACTGGATGTCGCTGGCGGTCACCACGCCGCGTCCGCGCGCTTCGAGGCGCAGGCGCACCGCTTGCTCTGTATCGTACAACTTGAAACGCAACTGTTTGAGGCTCAAAATCAGTTGCATCATATCTTCTTTGGCATTGGGAATCGGCGTGAATTCGTGATGAATGTCCTGCACACGGACAGAGGTGACCGCCGCGCCGGAGAGCGAGGCGAGCAGCACTCGCCGCAGCGCGTTGCCTAGCGTCACCCCATAGCCGCTTTCCAAAGGTCCAATCGCGAATTTGCCGTATCCCTTCGAGGTTGCTACCGCTTCTATCTTGGGCAGAATGGCTTCCACCGACATCCTCCTGGCGAACTGAAGGCGTTCGGGTGACGAGACGCCCGCGCGGCCTTGCCCGGCGACTCGACCCCTGAACTCTCAATTCTACCGGCTATAGTACTCCACAATCAACTGTTCTTTGAGTGGCGTGTCAATCTGATTACGCGAGGGGAGACTGATGACACTCCCGCTGAAATTCTGCGCGTCGAGACTCAACCACTCGGCGACCTGACGGCGCGCTAGGTCTTGTACGACAGATTGAAAGTATGGATTCGTTCGGCTACTCTCTGCCACCGAGACGGTATCGCCGGCTTTGAGCAGATAGGAGGGTACATTCACCGATTTGCCATTGACGCAGAAATGCCCGTGTAAAACCAATTGCCGCGCCTGTTTGCGGCTAGAGGCCAAACCCAGTCGAAACACTACGTTATCAAGCCGC
Source organism: Anaerolinea sp. (assembly GCA_020722265.1). GTDB lineage: Bacteria > Chloroflexota > Anaerolineae > UBA4142 > UBA4142 > DYLA01. The sequence goes on along the minus strand of DYLA01000014.1, from coordinate 19,675 downwards.
CGTTCGAGGGTCTGCAACAACATCGCGCCGGTGACGCCGGTGCTCTTGGAGGCTTCACGAAAATAGCGGCGAAATTGGCGTTCCAGGATGCCGTAGATGCGGCGCGCCTTTTGCTTTTCGCGCAACTGGGTCGCATAATCACTGCTCTTGCGACGAAACGCCCCCCGCTGCCCGTGCGGTCCGGGCGGATAGTTGCGTTTTTCTATCGCGCACTTGGGACTGTAACAGCGGTCCCCTTTGAGGTACAACTTGACTCCCTCGCGCCGACACAAGACGCAAGCCGATCCGATATAACGTGCCATTCGTCCTCCTGTTACACTCGCCGCTTCTTGGGCGGGCGACAACCGTTGTGGGGAATTGGGGTAATGTCCGTGATGGAACGGACTCGCAAGCCGGTCTGTTGCAGGGCGCGAATCGCCGCCTCGCGCCCGGGTCCGGGACCCTGAACTTGCACTTCGACCTCGCGCATTCCCGCCTCAAGCGCGGCACGCGCGGCGTTCTGCGCGGCAATCTGCGCCGCATAGGGCGTACTCTTGCGCGAGCCCTTGAAGCCGCTCGCCCCCGCGCTCCCCCACGCCACCGCATTCCCCTGCGGGTCGGTGAAAGTGATAATCGTATTGTTGAACGAGGCGTGAATGTGCACGCGTCCGAATGGAACGGACTTGCGTTCTTTCTTGCCCCCACGCCGGACGGGACGCTTGGGCGCCGCGCCGGCTGCCCCTCCCGTTTTCTTCTGCTCTTCCGCCATAGTCTCCTCTCGCGCGAACCAACGCACGCCCAAGGCACGACACGTCGGTTCGGTTCGATTGCCTGTTTACTTCTTGGCGCGACTGCGCTTGCGACCCGCCACCGTCCGACGCGCGCCGCGCTTGGTGCGTGCATTCGTGCGCGTGCGCTGCCCGCGCACCGGCAGATTCCGCCGATGGCGCATCCCGCGATACGCGCCGATCTCTTGCAAGCGCTTGATATTCATCGCGATCTCACGGCGCAAATCCCCTTCCACCTTGTGATCGCGATCGAGGGCGGTGCGGATGCGCGCCACTTCGGCTTCCCCCAGGTCTTTCACACGCACCGCCGGGTTCACCTGCGCCTTCTCCAACACTTCCAGCGCGCGAAACGCGCCAATCCCATAGATGTAGCGCAGCGCAATGTCAATCCGCTTGTTGCGAGGCAAATCCACTCCTGCAATACGAGCCATACGTCCTCCAAAGAGCCAAACAGCAGAGGCCAGACCTTCCCCAAGACCTCTGTCCTGACCCCTGACTATCCTTGTCTCTGATTGTGCTTTGGGTTCTCACAGATAATTCGCACCACGCCGCGTCGTCGCACGACCTTACACTTTTCGCAACGTCGTTTCACCGATGGCTTGACCTTCATCTCATCCTCCATGACTCACTGTCCACTGACCACCGTCAGTATTTCCGGCAGCCCATCCGTCACGACGATCGTATGCTCGAAATGCGCCGAGAGCTTGCCGTCCTTCGTCACAACCGTCCACTTGTCGCGCAACACGCGCGTCTGCCACGTCCCTTCGTTCACCATCGGCTCGATGGCGAGCGTCATCCCCGGCTTCAACTGCGGACCGCGCTTGCCCTGCCGATAGTTCGGAATCTGCGGTTCTTCGTGCATCGTCCGCCCGACGCCGTGCCCCACGTACTCGCGCACGACCGAGAATCCACGTACCTCGACATAGTCTTGGATCGCGCCGGAGATGTCCTCCAGATGATTGCCCGCGCGCGCCTGCGCAATGGCTGCCGCCAGCGCCCCCCGCGTCGCCTCCATCAACCGCCGTGCCACATCCGACACGCGACCAACGGCGAAGGTCGCCGCGGTATCGCCGATGAACCCCTTGAACGTCGCCCCGACATCCAGCGAGATAATATCCCCTTCCTTCAACATCACTTTTCTGCTGGGGATACCGTGCACCACCTGCTCGTTGAGCGATGTGCAGATCGAAGCCGGAAAGCCGCGATACCCCTTGAAGGTCGGGTACGCGTGATAGCGCGTGATGAACGCGTGCGCCCGCGCGTCGAGTTCAGCCGTCGAAACCCCAGGCTTGATATGCTCACCCAGCATCGCCAGCGTGTCGGCGGCGATCCGGCCAGCGTCGCGCATAATCGCAATCTCGTTCTGCGACTTGACGATCACCACCCCTACGCCTCTTCGATGGCTTGAACGATCTGGGCTTGCACCTGCTCGATGCTCTGTGCGCCGTTCACCTCGCGCAACAAGCCTGCGGCACGATAGTAGGCAATGAGGGGCGCGGTCTGCTGATGGTAAACCTCCAGACGCCGACGCACCGTCTCTGGCTTGTCATCGTCGCGTTGAACGAGCGGCGTGTTATCCCGGTCGCACTGGCCCGCCACGCGCGGCGGATTCGAAAGGAGATTGTACACCGCGTTGCAAGTGGGACAAGACCAGCGCGCCGTCAAGCGTTCGACCAGCATCTCGTCGCGCACCGCGACGAGCACGACAGCGCGGAGGCGCTTGCCTTCGCGCGCGAACGCCGCGTCCAACGCGCGGGCTTGCGCCTCAGTGCGCGGAAAGCCATCGAAGACGACGCCGCGCGCACAATCCGGGCGCGCGATCCGTTCCATAACCATCCGCACGGTCACGTCGTCTGGCACCAGTTCACCCTTGTCCATGAACGATTTCGCCAAGAGACCGAGCGGCGTTTGCTTTGACACGTTCTCGCGAAAGAGATCACCGCTAGCGACGTGCGTCAAGCCCAATCGTTCGTGCAGCCTCTCGGCTTGCGTGCCCTTGCCCGCGCCCGGCGCGCCGAGAAGGATGATGTAGGTGGGTTGGCTCATCGCTACTTGATGAATCCCTCGTAATGCCGCATCAGCAACTGCGCCTGCAGCTGCTTCATCGTATCCAGCACCACGCCGACCACGATGAGCAACCCGGTGCTGGTGATGAGCATCGAAGTCGCCTCGTTCGGATCGCGCAGAAGGAACGGCAAGATGGCGATCAAGCCCAAAAAGAGCGCGCCGACTAGTGTTACGCGCTGCAGGACGCCGTTCAGGTACTCCTCCGTCCTCTTGCCGGGGCGAATGCCCGGAATAAAACCGCCTTGACGCTGCAACACGTCGGGCAGGTTTTGCTGACGGAAAATCACATCGGTGTAAAAGAACGTAAAGAAAATCACCATCACAAAGTAGGCGATCCAGTACACCGGGCTGTTCTGGTTGAACGCGTTGACGATCCAGTTGGCAATGTTTTCCGGCTGCCCCGCTGGCGCCGCGAACGGGGCGGCGAACACGCCCGGGAAAATCAAAATCGAAATCGCGAAAATCAACGGGATCATTCCGGACGAATTGACGCGCAGCGGAATGTGGGTACTCTGCCCGCCGTACATCTTAGTGCCGCGCACGCGCTTGCCATACTGCACCGGCACACGCCGATGCCCTTCCTGAATGTAGATAATGCCAACAATCGTGATGACTGTGACTAACACGAAAAAGATCAGCCGCGCGGGGTCCGTCGTCAGCATCTGCCCAACGCGCTGCGGGATGCCGGCGACGATGCCGCCGAAGATGATAATCGAAATGCCGCTGCCGATGCCCTGCTCCGAAATCAACTCCCCCAGCCAGACGCCGAAAATGGTCCCCGCCGTCAGCGTGATGATGATGGCGAGCGTTTCCAGCGGATACGTTGTGAGACCAAAGCGCGTCAGGACCGGGACGCCGGCTTGCGTCAGAGCGAACGCCTGCCCAAATCCTTGCAGCGCGGCGAACGGGATGGTCAACCAATGCGTCCACTGATTGATCTTGGCGCGTCCCGCTTCGCCCCCCTCCTTCGACAACCGCTCCAGGGGAGGAAAGATGCCCACGGCCAACTGCATCACGATTTGCGCCGTGATGAACGGATACACCCCCATCGCCATCACCGAAAAGTTCGATAATGCGCCGCCCGAAAAGAGATCGAGAAAGCCCAACAATTGGTTCTGCCCGAACGCGGCTTTGAGTGCATCGGTGTTCACGCCTGGGACCGGAATATGCGCCGCCAACCGATAGATGACCAGAATCATCAACGTAAACAGAATTTTGTAGCGCAAATCCGGCAAACGCATCGCATTGCGAACGGCATCAATCATAGTTCCTCCGCTTATTTGTCATTCACCAGTTCGGCTTTGCCACCGGCCGCCGCGATCTTTTCCTGCGCGCCTGCCGAGAACGCGTGCGCCCTCACCATCAGCGGCTTGCTCAACTCGCCGCGCCCCAGAACCTTGACCCGGTTGACGTTGTGGATCATCCCGCGGGCGCGCATCGCCTCCGGCGTCACCTCCGCGCCGGCGTCGAACTGCTGGGCGAGCGCGTCGAGGTTCACCACATCGTACTCGACGCGAAAGATGTTCTTGAAGCCGCGATTGCGCGGCAAGCGGTGCACGAGCGGTGTCTGCCCACCTTCAAAGTACAACTTGATGCCGCGCCCAGTGCGCGCGCGTTGCCCCTTGGTGCCGCGCCCGGCCGTCTTCCCTTGGCCAGCGGCAATACCGCGCCCCACGCGGCGACGCCTATGCTTCGACCCTTCGGCTGGTTTCAAATCGTGTAGTTTCATCGCTCTCTCTCATCTCGCATTCGACCAGATGCCTGACGGCGAACACCATCCCGCGCACCTGCGGCGAATCGGGACGTTCCACCACCTGCCCCAGTTTCCGCAAACCCAACGCGGCGAGCGTGGCTTTTTGCTGCTTGTTGTAACCAATCGCGCTCTTGACCCACTTGATTCTCAACTTACCCTGGCTTGCCATTTGACGTTCTCCTCCACGGCGGCAAGAGTTGCTTTACCGGTTTATTACGCCGCTTGGACTCAATTTCGGCATCCCGCATACTCTTGAGCGCCTCCCAGGTGGCGCGCACGACATTCAGCCGATTGGGACTGCCCAACGACTTGGTGAGCACATCGCGCACCCCCGCACATTCGAGAACCGCGCGCACACCGCCAGCGGCGATGACGCCGGTACCCGGCGAGGCTGGCTTGAGCAACACTTTGGACGCGCCAAACTTGCTCATCGCCGCGTGGGGAATCGTCGTGCCGGCGAGCGGCACCTTAACCATCACCTTGCGCGCGTGTTCCGTCCCCTTGCGAATCGCATCCGGCACCTCGCGGGCTTTGCCAACGCCAACTCCAACACTCCCGTTGTTATCGCCCACGACGACGACGGTGCGAAACCCAAAATGCCGTCCCCCCTTGACCACTTTGGCCGTGCGACTGATGTGCACCACGCGCTCGTCGAACGAAGGACCTTCCTCTGCCTGTGGCTCTCGCGGCTTGCCACGCGACGCCCTACCCGTTGAACGATTTGCCATTCACTCACTCCGAGTCAACTCGCGCAAGTCAGCAGCGCTGCGAGTTGAAGACCTGACCGATTTTCAGAATTCCAATCCGCCCGCGCGCGCACCCTCGGCGAGCGACTGCACGCGACCGTGATAGCGAAACCCGCCCCGGTCGAACACCACTCGCTTCACACCGATTGCCAACGCGCGCTGCGCCAATAATTTGCCCACCGCTTGGGCTTCTTCCTTCTTGTTCCACTCGGCGGCTTGGGCGCGCACCTCGCCCTCCAGCGTTGAAGCCGAGACGAGGGTATGCCCCTTGGCATCGTCAATAATCTGCGCAAAGATATGCCGCGTGCTGCGGAACACATTCAAGCGCGGTCGCTCCGACGTTCCCTTGATCTTGACGCGCATACGGCGCTGCCGCCGTTCTCTGCGCGCACGAGTCTCTCTTGTCTTCATCTGTTCGAATCCTCAAGTCGCACTACTTGGCGCCGCTACCCACTTTGCCGGCTTTACCGGCTTTGCGCCGAATCTTCTCGCCCGCATACCGAATCCCCTTGCCCTTGTACGGCTCTGGGGGTTTGAGCGAACGAATCTTCGCCGCCAACTCACCCACTACCTGCTTGTCCACTCCCTCAATCGCGAACGCGCGCTGTGATTTTTCCACGACAAACGAAATACCCGGCGGCGGTTCGATGACGACCGAGTGCGAGAAACCGACCGACAAGACTAGATTCTTGCCTTGCAAATCGGCGCGATAGCCGACCCCTTCGATTTCCAGATTGCGCCGGTACCCTTCGGCAACGCCGATCACCATATTGTTGATCAGCGCGCGCGTCATCCCGTACATCGCCGCATAGCCCGGCAAATCCGGCGGCACGACGACGACGTTGTTCCCTTCCACTCGAATCGCCATCTGCGGATCGAACACCCGCGACAATTCTCCCTTGGGTCCGCGGACGACCACCTCCGCGCCGTCCACGCGCACTTGGACATTCGCCGGGATCGGCACCGGCATCTTTCCTATCCGCGACATTTCACTCTCCTTCACCCTCCGCGCGACTACCACACGTAACACAAAATCTCACCGCCCAGTCCCATACGCTTGGCGCGCGCGCCGGTCATCACGCCGCGCGTGGTCGAAACGATTGCCACGCCCAAACCGTGCTGAACCCACGGCACCTCGGCTTTGCCGGCGTACACTCGACGCCCTGGCTTGGAGACGCGCTTGACGCCACTCAACACCGGCTTTTTCTGACTATCGTACTTGAGCCAGACGCGCAGCCTCGGTTGCGGTTTGTCCTTAGTCAGTTCCAGTCTCTCGATATACCCTTCGTCCTTCAAAATTCGCGCCACCGCCACACGTAATTTCGACGCCGGCATCACGACTTGCGGATGCTTGATGGCAGCGGCATTGCGTAATCGGGCGAGCATATCGGCAATGGGATCGTTTGTCATCTGTCCCTGCTCCTTACTCACTGGGTAATAAACTCTCACTCTGGGCGCAGAGCGCGCCCCCAGCGCATCTACCAACTCGATTTCGTCACGCCGGGCAAATGCCCTTCCAAAGCCTCGCGGCGAAAACAGATCCGGCACAGTTTGAATCGGCGCATATACCCGCGCGGACGACCGCACAAACGACAGCGATTGCGGACGCGCTCGGGATACTTGCGGTGTTTCTCGCGATTCACCATTGACTTTTTTGCCACGCCATCCTCCTCGCGTTACTGTACTCGGAACGGCATACCTAACAACTGCAGCAGCCGCCGCCCCTCATCATCGGTCCGAGCGGTAGTGACGATACTCACTTCCATCCCGCGCACCTTGTCAATTGAATCATAGTCAATTTCCGGAAAGATCAACTGCTCGCGCAACCCCAGCGTGTAATTGCCGCGTCCATCGAACGCTTCGCGCGACACGCCGCGAAAATCACGCATACGCGGCAACGCCACGTTCATCAGGCGATCCAAAAAGTAGTACATCCTGTCGCCGCGCAACGTCACCATCACGCCAATTGGCATCTTCTCGCGCAATTTGAACGTCGCGATGGATTTTTTGGCTTTACGAACCAGCGGCTTTTGTCCCGTGATCGCCGTCAGATCCCTCACCGCGCCATCAAGCGCCTTGGCATTGCCAATCGCCTCACCGACGCCGACATTGACGACTACCTTGGTGATTTTCGGCGCCTGCATAATGTTGGCATAGCCGAATTCGCGCATCAGCATCGGCACCACTTCTTTGCGATAGCGCTCTTTGAGGCGTGGCGGCACCGCCGCTTGGGGACGCGTGCTCTCCCCCTTCGGTGTGCCTTTGTCCTGTGGTCCTCCGCTAGGACCTTTTTGTCCTTTCTTTACCTCTGGCTTCACCGCGTCTGGCTTGGCCATTTCCTTACCTCATCCAAAAATCTGGAGATCAATCCAGCCATTGACCGCATTTTTTGCATTTGCGGATTTTTTTCCCGCCATCGAAACCGAATCCCACCCGCGTCGGCTTGCCGCAATTCTTGCATACCACCGCCACAACCGAGATGTGGAGGGGCCCTTCACGCTCGATGATACCGGCTTGCGTACGCACATCGCCGGCGCGGCGCTGATGCTTTTTCACCAAATTGATGCCGGCGACCAAGACCTGCTGGTGCTTGGGAGAGACACTGCGTACCTCTCCGCGCTTGCCACGTTCGTTCCCCGACATCACTTGAACCGTATCCCCTTTACGAATCTTGTTCATTCGAATCACTCCTCGCCGTTTCCCTACAGCACCTCGGGCGCAAGCGAGACGATCTTCATAAAACCCCGGTCCCGCAGTTCGCGCGCGACCGGTCCAAAGATGCGCGTCCCTTTCGGATTCGTCGAATCGCCTTCGAGGATCACCGCCGCGTTGTCATCGAAACGGATGGACGAGCCGTCCGGGCGTCCGTACTCCTTGGAGGTGCGCACGATGACGGCGCGCACCACTTCGCCTTTCTTAACGGCGCTGGTCGGCGTAGCGGCTTTGACTGCCGCCACGATGATGTCGCCGATCGCGCCATAGCGGCGATTGCCGCTACCCATCACGCGGATACACATAATCTCGCGTGCCCCGGTGTTGTCGGCGACGGTCAGGCGTGTGGTCGCTTGAATCATCCCGCCTCTCCTTCGTCAACACCTGTCATCGGCGCACTTTCGGGAGCCAGCGGCTCCATAGGCACCGCCTCCGCGGCCGCCTCTTCGCCTTCACCGGCGAGTTTCGCGAGGCGTTCCGCCGCGCGGCGTTCCTCCTCTGCGCGACGCGCGGCGCGTTCGGCTTCTTCCTTCTCGCGCAGCGATTCCAACTCCACATCCACCGCTTTTTCGACCACTTGGCCGCGCTGGAGGATGCTGACCACGCGCCAGCACTTGTCGCGCGACAGCGGACGGGACTCGACGATGCGGACGAGGTCGCCGAGTTGAGCATGCGGCTCTTCGTTATGTGCCTTGAAACGGCGCGTGTAGGAGACGACTTTGCCGTACAACGGATGCAGGCGTCGCTGTTCCACTTGGACCACTACGGTCTTTTGCATCTTGGCGCTGACGACGCGCCCTTCCCTCACTTGGCGTCGTTTACTTTCCAAAGCCCTCTGGGTCATTTCGCTTGTGCCTCCTGCGCGTGGGCGCGCTCTCGCAGCACCGTTTTGACGCGAGCAATCTCGCGCTTGACCTGCGTCAAGCGATTGAAATTGGGCAACTGCCCTGCCGCGCGCTGGAAACGCAAATTGAACAACTCCTGATACAAGTCGTCCAATTGCTTTTGCAGCGCGGCATCATCCATCGTACGAAGTTGTGTGGCTTGCATCACGGCATCTCCGTTCGGGTGATGAACTGCGTGCGGATGGGCAATTTGTGCGAAGCGAGGCGCATCGCTTCGCGTGCGACCTCTTCCTTCACTCCACTAATCTCAAAGAGCACACGCCCAGGTTTGACGACAGCGACCCAATGGTCGGGCGCGCCCTTACCGCCGCCCATTCGCGTCTCCGCCCCCTTCACCGTGACCGAGTGGTCGGGGAAAACGCGAATCCACAACTTGCCACCGCGCTTGACAAAACGCACCACCGCGCGTCGCGCCGCTTCGATTTGACGGCTCGTCATCCAGCAAGGTTGCAGCGCCTGCAAGCCATAATCGCCAAAATCGAGCGTAACCCCGCGCGTCTCCTTCCCTTTCATCCGACCGCGATGGGTCTTGCGATATTTGACTCGTTTCGGCATCAACATAATTACGCCTCTCCTGACGCCATCTCGGCTTGTTGCGCAGCGGCGGCGATTTGCTGCACAATCTGGGCTTGGCGTTCCTCCGGCATTACCTCACCCTTGTAAATCCAAACCTGCAAGCCGATCTTGCCGTAGGTCGTCAACGCTTCGTAGCGTGCATAGTCAATGTCGGCGCGCAGGGTGTTGAGCGGCACACGACCCTCTTTGACCATTTCGCGCCGCGCCATCTCCGACCCTGCCAGACGACCGCCGGCGGTGATCTTGATGCCGAGGGCGCCGCCGCGCATCGCGCGCGTGACCGCTTGCTTCATCGCGCGCTTGTGCGAAATACGCTTTTCGATCTGCTGGGCAATGCTCTCCGCCACCAAGCGCGCGTCCGCTTCCGGATGTTCCACTTCGACCACTTCGAGTTTGATTTTTTTCTGCGTCAGCTGTTCCAAATCTCTGCGTAGTTGGTTGACGCTCACACCCTTACGCCCGATGATCACTCCCGGTTTGGCGGTATGCACGTACAAGGTCACCTGCTTCGGAAATCGCTCGATGCGAACATCCGCAATCCCGGCATGTCCAACCCGCGCGCGCACCAATTGGCGAATCTCGGTGTCCTCCGCCAACTGGTTGATGTAGGTCTTCTTATCGGCGGTGTACCACTTGGAACGCCAATCTCTGATATAACCAAGCCGAAAGCCGTACGGATGAATTTTGCGTCCCATTTATGACTCCTCTGCCACTCGCTCCGTCACGCCGACGGTGATGTGAGTGGAGCGCTTGACGATGGGTTTGTAACGCCCGCGCGCGCCGGCTTTCATCCGTTTCAAGCGCGGTCCTTCGTCCGCCCGAATCGTCGTGATGTACAAATCCTCGCGCGTCAGACCATAGTTTTGCGTGGCGTTCGCCGCGGCCGCATGGATCGCCTTTTCGATCACGCGCGCGGCTTCGCGGGGAGTCATCTTCAGCAACCCCACCGCCTCATCCACACCCTTGCCGCGCACCAAATCGGCAATCAGGCGCGCTTTGCGCGGAGACATCCGGATATATTTCTCGACTGTGATCACTTCTGCCATTCTCTCTCTCCCTACGCGCTGGTAGTGGAAACCTACTCGGTCTTGCCCGCTTCGGCCGCCTTCTCCTTAGTTGAGTGACCACGAAAATGGCGCGTCGGCGCAAACTCACCCAGGCGATGTCCAACCATATTCTCGGTGATGTACACCGGCACGTGCCGCCGTCCATCATGCACGGCAATCGTATGCCCTACCATCTGCGGAAAGACGACGGACGTGCGCGACCACGTCTTGAGGACACGCTTTTCGCCGGTCTTGTTCATCTGTTCGATGCGCTTGAGTAACTTGGGTTGTACGAACGGTCCCTTTTTCAACGAGCGACTCACCAGTCCTCCTCACAAGCCAAACGCTTCGCTCAATGAGCCAAACTCATAAGTTTATTTGGCACATTGGTGCATTGGCACATTGGTTCATTGGCTCATTGGTGCATTGACACATTGGTTCATTGGTGCATTGACACATTTATCTCTTGCCGCGTCCCTTGACGATAAACTTGTCCGTGAACTTGCGTCGGCGTGTCTTTTTGCCCAGCGCGGGCTTGCCCCAAGGCGTCTTGGGACCCGGCATCCCTACGCCCACCTTGCCTTCACCGCCGCCGTGCGGATGATCGCGCGGACTCATCACCGAACCGCGCACCGTCGGTCGCCAGCCCATATGGCGTTTGCGGCCGGCTTTACCAATCTTGAGTGTATTCCATTCGGGATTGCCGACCTGACCAATCGTCGCCATACACGCGACACTCACATAGCGCACCTCGCCCGACGGCAAGCGCACCTGCGCATACTTTCCTTCCTTCGCCATCAACTGGGCCGACGTGCCCGCCGAGCGCGCCAGTTGTCCTCCCTTGCCCTTTTGCAATTCGATGTTGTGAATCATCGTGCCGACCGGGATCGCGGAAATCGGCAGCGTATTGCCCGGCTTGATCTCGGCGTTCACGCCTGATTGTACAGAATCGCCGACCCTCATCCCGACGGGCGCGAGGATGTACCGTTTTTCTCCGTCCGCGTAATGCAGCAGCGCGAGACGCGCGGCGCGGTTCGGGTCATATTCGATGGCGGCGACCTTCGCGGGGATGTTGACCTTGTCGCGGCGAAAATCAACCAGACGATACTTGGGACGATTGCCGCCGCCGCGATGTCGCACCGTGACGCGCCCTTGATTGTTGCGTCCCGCCTGTCGCTTGAGTGTGACCAACAACGACTTTTCCGGCTTTTTCTTGGTGATCTCCTCGAACGTGGAGGAGGTCATCCCGCGTCGGCCGGGGGAGATGGGTTTGTAAACTTTGATGCCCATTACACACCTTCAAACAGATCAATACGCTGATCCGGCGAAATCGTGACGATGGCTTTTTTCCACATCGGCTTGTAGGACGGTCGGCGACCATAGCGGCGACGCCGATGCGGCATCCGCATCACGTTGACGCGCAGCACATTCACGCGGAATGCCATCTCGACTGCTTGTTTAATCTGCGCTTTGTTCGCGCGGCTATCCACCTCGAAGGCATACTGCCGCGCCTCGTCCTTCAGTTTATTCGTCTTTTCCGTCGTCAGGGGACGTCGCAAAATTTCGTAGGAATGCATCGCTAACCTCGCCCAAACGCGCCCACGGCTGCGGCGCGTCTGGCTATTTACCCAGATACCCTTCGATCACCTTGACCGCGTCGAGCGGCATCACCAAAAAGTCATAGCCGAGCAGATCGCGCACGTTCAAATAACTCGCGCGCAGCGTCTTGACGTCCGGGAGATTCATCGCCGATTTTTGCACCGTCGGATTCGCGTCGGCGAGCAGAATCAGGGCAGACGAATCAATCGAGAGCCCGCCCAAGATAGACTCCATCGCGCGCGTCTTGGGCATATCGAGTTTCAGTTCGTCCACGACGCGAATTTGCTGTTCGGCGGCTTTGGCGGAAAGCGCGGAGCGCAGGGCAAGACGGCGCATCTTGAGCGGCATCTTTTGCGTGTACGCGCGCGGTGTCGGTCCAAAGACGACGCCGCCGTGCCGCCACTGGGGTGCGCGCGTCGAACCCTGGCGTGCGCGTCCGGTTCCCTTCTGCCGCCATGGCTTGCCGCCGCCGCCAGCCACCTCGGCGCGCGTCTTGGTATCGGCGTTCCCTTGGCGCGCGTTCGCCAACTGCCGAACGAGCGCCTGGTGCATCACGGCGCGATTCGGCTCAATGGCGAAAATATCATCGCGCAGTTCCGCCGTCCCGATTTGTTGACCGTTCTGATTATACAGAGGCACTTGCATCCCAATACTCCATCGGCAATCCAGCGGCGCGACTGCCTATTTCTCTTTCCGTACCGACGATTTCTTGGGGACGCGTTTCTCCTTACGCGCCTTGCGGACGAACACCAGTCCTCCCTGGGCGCCCGGCACCGTACCCTTGACCGCGAGCAAATTGCGCTCCGCGTCCACCTGAACCACTTCCAGATTGAGTACAGTCACGCGCGCATTGCCCATCTGCCCTGCCATACGCATCCCCTTGAGCACGCGCCCTGGGGTCGTCGTCGCGCCGCTCGCGCCCGGGCGGCGCAAGCGATCGGATTGCCCGTGCGTCACGGGACCGCCCTTAAAGTGGTGACGTTTGACGACGCCAGCATGTCCCTTGCCCTTGGAAACGCCAATCACGTCCACCAGATCGCCCGCGTTGAACAACGTCACGTTCAACTTCTGCCCCACGCGATAGGTCTCGGGCGCGTTGGTGCGAACCTCGCGCAAGTACTTGAGCGGCGGGAGATTCTTCAAGTGCCCGCGCGCCGGCTTGTTGAGCCGCCGCGTCTCTACAAATCCCAACTGCACCGCGCCATAGCCCTCGCGCGTCGGCGTCTTGATTTGAGTGACAAAGCAGGGGCCCACTTGAAGCACAGTGACGGGGACTGTCTCTCCCTTCTGGGTAAAGACCTGTCCCATCCCAACTTTGGTGCCGAGCAATCCTTCAGCCATAGATACTCCAAATTCGCCAAACCTGCCAAATCTACCAAATGCGCAAAACGCTTTGGCTTCTCTGGCTCATTTGGTCCTTTGGCATATTTGCCCTACAGTTTGATTTCGATATCCACGCCGGCGGGCAAGTTCAACCGCATCAGCGTATCAATCGTCTTGGAACTTGGCTCGAGTACGTCAATCAAACGCTTGTGGGTGCGAATCTCGAACTGATCGCGCGAATCCTTGTCAATGTAGGTGGCGCGCTGCACCGTAAACTTTTCGATCTTGGTCGGCAGGGGGATGGGTCCCACCACTGCCGCGCCGGTGCGTTCAGCCGTCTCGACGATTTGCTTTGCCGACTGATCGAGAACCCGATGATCGTACCCTTTCAGTTGAATGCGTATCTTTTGTCGAGCCATAGTCTCCTCGATTCAATGAGCCAACGCACCAATGGTCCAATGAGCCTGCCAGGAGGGCATTGGTCCATTGGCTCATTGGTTGATGCTCATTCGATGATCTTGGTAATCACGCCCGAGCCGACGGTGCGTCCACCTTCGCGAACCGCAAAGCGCGAGCCGCGTTCCAGCGCGACCGGCGTGATCAACTTAACCCGGATGCTCACGCGATCGCCCGGCATCACCATCTCCACCCCTTCGGGCAGTTTGATGTCCCCAGTCACGTCCAGCGTGCGGACATAGAACTGTGGACGATAGCCATTGAAGAAGGGGGTATGGCGTCCACCCTCGTCCTTTTTCAGAACGTACACTTCCCCTTCGAACTCGGTCCGCGGTTGGATCGAGCCAGGCGCCGCCAGTACCATGCCGCGTTCGACTTCGCCGCGTTCGATCCCGCGCAAGAGACAACCGATGTTATCACCCGCCTGACCCGAATCGAGCAACTTGCGGAACATCTCCACGCCGGTCACAACGGTCGAGCGCGTCTCGCGAATACCCACGATTTCCACCGTATCGCCCACTTTGACCTGCCCGCGTTCGACACGACCGGTCACGACGGTGCCGCGCCCCTTGATGCCAAAGACATCTTCGATAGGCATCAGGAATGGCTTGTCCACCGCGCGCATCGGCGTGGGAATGTAGGAATCTACCACCCGCATCAACTCGTTGATGGAGGCGTACTCCGGCGCGTTGGGGTCTTTGGCATTGCTGGTCAACGCCTGGAGCGCCGAGCCGCGCACGATCGGAATCTTGTCGCCCGGGAAGTTGTAACTCGTGAGCAGTTCCCGCAACTCCAGTTCGACCAAGTCCAGCAGTTCGGGGTCGTCCATCAAGTCCACCTTGTTCAGGTAGACGACGACGGCCGGCACCTCCACCTGGCGCGCCAGCAGGATGTGCTCACGCGTCTGGGGCATCGGACCATCGGGGGCGGAGACCACGAGGATCGCACCATCCATCTGCGCCGCGCCGGTGATCATGTTCTTGATGTAGTCCGCGTGGCCGGGACAATCAATGTGCGCATAATGCCGATTGTCCGTTTCGTACTCCACATGCGAAATGGCAATCGTCAGGATTTTGGTATCGTCACGGCGACCCTGCTTCTCCGACGCTTTTGCCACCTCGTCGTAGGACACGTAGTTCGCCAAGCCACGCATCGCCATCACCTTGGTGATCGCGGCGGTCAGCGTAGTCTTGCCGTGATCCACATGCCCAATCGTGCCGACGTTGACATGCGGTTTCGTTCGTTCGAATTTTTGTTTCGCCATTTTACTCCACTCCTTTTCGTGGGATGAGAAGAGTCAATCTCACGCCGCCAATACGCCGCTACCCTGAATCATCTGGGCGATATTCGCGGGTAACTGATCGTAATGATCGAATTCCATCGTAAATGTGCCGCGTCCCTGCGTGATCGAACGCAAGTTGGTCGCATAACCGAACATCGTGGCCAGCGGGACAAAGGCGCGAATCGCCGTGAGCCCTCCCGTACGCGCTTCGATGCCTTCCACCTGGGCGCGCCGCGCATTCAGATCGCCCACGACATCGCCGGTATGATTGTCCGGCACCACAACTTCGACTTTCATAATCGGCTCGAGCAAGACCGGCTTGCCCTTTTGCACGCCGGCTTTCAACGCCATCGAACCGGCGATCTTGAACGCAATCTCCGATGAATCCACTTCGTGGTACGAGCCATCTACCAAGCGCGCGCGTAAATCTACCACCGGGTAGCCAGCAACCACGCCGCTTTCGAGCGCTTCGCGCACGCCTTTTTCGACGGCGGGAATGTACTCTTTGGGAATCGCACCGCCAACGATGGCGTTGACGAATTCGAATCCCTTGCCTTTGTCGAGCGGCTCCACCTCCAACCAGACGTGCCCGTACTGCCCCCGCCCGCCGGTCTGCCGCACAAAGCGCCCCTCGGCGCGCGCCGGTTGCGTAATCGTCTCGCGGTAGGCAACCTGCGGCTTGCCGACGTTAGCCCACACTTTGAACTCGCGCACCATCCGATCCACCAGCACGTCGAGGTGCAGTTCGCCCATCCCGCTGATGATCGTTTGCCCGGTCTCCTCGTCGGTGCGCACGCGAAAAGTCGGGTCTTCTTCCGACAAGCGTCGCAGCGCTTCCGCCATCTTGTCCTGATCCGCTTTGGTGCGTGGTTCGATGGCGACCGAAATCACCGGCTCAGGGAACTTGATGGATTCGAGCAGGATGGGTTGATCGGGCGCGCAGAGCGTATCGCCGGTAAATGTGTTTTTGGGACCGATGAGAGCGGCGATGTCGCCGGCGAGCACCTCTTGCACTTCTTCGCGCGCGTTCGCGTGCATCCGCACCAATCGTCCGACGCGCTCGCGTTGATTGCGCCGCGCGGTGTTGAGGAGCGCCTGTCCCGTGGCGACCCGCCCCGAATAC
Source organism: Anaerolinea sp. (assembly GCA_020722265.1). Taxonomy (GTDB): domain Bacteria; phylum Chloroflexota; class Anaerolineae; order UBA4142; family UBA4142; genus DYLA01. Next base: position 3,320 of record DYLA01000014.1, on the reverse strand, counting down.
ACACGCACGTACGCCAGTCGTCCCACGTACGGGTCGGTCACGATTTTAAAGGCGAGCGCAGCCGTCGGCTCGTTTTCATCGGCGTGGCGAATCTCGATCTGCGTTGGATCGTCCGGCTTCATCCCGCGCACCGCTGGGATGTCAATCGGCGAAGGGAGATAATCCACGACGGCGTCGAGCATCGCTCGAATCCCTTTGTTTTTCAACGCCGCGCCGCACAAGACCGGCGTCAGTCTTCCCGCAATGGTCGCGCGACGGAGGGCGCGCCGCAAATCCTCCGCCGCAATCTCGCGTCCTTCGAGGTACTGCGTCGTCAATTCCTCATCGGTCTCGGCGATCCGCTCGACCATCGCCGCGCGCGCCTGTTCCGCTTTTTCCTTCAGTTCGGCACGAATCTGGCGCGTCTGCGGCGGCGCGTCCGGGTCATCGCTGTAGAGAATCTCCTGCCGGGTGATGAGGTCTATCACTCCTTCGAACGACGTCTCGGAACCGACCGGCAACTGAATGGCTACTGGGCGCGCGTTCAGTCGCTCGATGATCATTTCGATGGTGCGATGGAAATTCGCGCCGGCGCGATCCATCTTGTTAACGAACGCGAGTCGCGGCACGCGAAACCGGTCGGCTTGACGCCACACCGTTTCGGACTGGGGCTGCACCCCCGCCACCGCGTCGAAGACGACGATGCCGCCATCGAGAACACGGAGCGAGCGCTGCACTTCGGCGGTGAAATCAATGTGCCCGGGCGTATCAATCAGATTGATCTGATATTCGCGCCAGAAGGTTGTCGTCGCCGCCGCGGTGATAGTGATGCCGCGCTCGCGCTCCTGTTCCATCCAGTCCATCACGGCCGTGCCGTCGTGCACCTCGCCAATCTTGTAGGTCTTGCCGGTATAGTACAAGATCCGCTCACTGACGGTAGTCTTGCCTGCGTCAATATGCGCGATGACACCGATATTTCGAATTCTTTCGAGCGGAACTTGACGTGCCACGTGAAAATCCAACAACAAATGCACAAATGACGAATGAGCCAATGGACGAATGGAACGGGGTCATCTGCCATTTGCCATTTACCAGCGGTAATGCGCGAACGCGCGGTTCGCCTCCGCCATCTTGTGGGTCTCTTCTTTTTTCTTGATGGTCGCGCCCTGATTCGCCGCGGCGTCCATCAACTCCCCTGCCAACTTTTCGCTAAAGGTCTTGCCCCCGCGCGCCCGCGCGTTCGCGATGAGCCAACGCATCGCCAAGGCGACGCGACGATTCGTCGGCACCTCGACCGGCACTTGCAAGGTCGCGCCGCCGACTCGACGCGGCCGCACTTCGATGCTCGGGCCGGCGTTTCGCACCGCCGTCTCGAACACTTCGACCGGATTCTTCTTGGCTTTTTCGGCGATAAGATCGAACGCGCCGTACACCAATCGCGTCGCGACCGATTTCTTGCCGCGTTCCATCACGCGGTTGATCAACGCGCCGACCATCGGGTTATTGTATTTCGTGTCCGGGGCGACCGGGTGGTGTTCGACTTTTCCTCGTCTGGGCATTCCCCAACCTCCAAACTTGCCCAACCAGCAAGTGGACTTGCTCTTGGGCGCATCGGATTAGGCAGTGGCTTCTGCCGCGCTGGCTTTCGGGCGCTTGGTGCCGTACTTGGAGCGTCCTTTCCTGCGCTTTTCGATACCGCCCAAGTCCAGTGCCCCCCGCACGATGTGATAGCGCACACCGGGCAAATCTTTCACGCGTCCGCCGCGAATGAGGACGACCGAGTGCTCCTGCAATTGATGCCCCTCGCCCGGAATGTACGCCGTCACTTCGATTCCGTTCGATAGGCGCACGCGCGCGATCTTCCGCAGCGCGGAGTTGGGCTTTTTGGGCGTCATCGTACGGACGATGGTGCAGACGCCGCGCTTGAGAGGCGACCCCTCCCCGCGCACTTGGCGATTGCGGAGCGCGTTGAAGGTGTAGCGCAATGCCGGCGCCTTGGTCTTTTTGCTCTGCGGTTTACGTCCCTTGCGGATCAGTTGATTGATCGTTGGCATACCAGTCCTTTTGGGCAACAAAATGCCCTTCCGCCTTGGAAAAACACCACGGGGCAAGAGTGGCTTCCCGCCACTCTCTTCCCCGCGCGGGAAGGGCGCTGAATCCTTCCGTCCACGGTCGGACGATGGGCCTACCGGCTTCCGCAAGGTTTCGCTTACATTCGATCGCGTCTCCACGTTTTTGGACGTGGACAACGATCGTTTGCGGAAACCTTCTACGTCCCCCTGAGGAGAACGGGCGACCCGGTGCGTGTGAATCGCTATCTAGAGATGCTCATCGGTCTCGCAACTGGAGCAATCACGACTCACAACGGGGCACTATATTACACAGATTCGAGGGAAATGTCAAATTCGGCTACGCCGCCTCCACTTCGGTAATCTCTTCCGAGATGTCCTCCGCCGTGACCGTCGGTACCGGTCCCAAATCCGGTTGCGCGCGATGGGGACGAAAGCCGGTCCCCACCGGAATCAACTTGCCGAGGATGACATTTTCCTTCAAACCGCGCAAATAGTCCACCCTGCCGCGCACTGCCGCATCGGTCAGCACGCGCGAGGTTTCCTGGAACGACGCGGCGGCAAGGAACGATTCGGTTGCTAGCGCCGCGCGCGTCAAGCCGAGCAGAATCGGCTGCGCCGTCGCAGGCGCCCCGCCGGCTTCGACCACGCGGGCATTCCGTTCCTCGAGTGCCTTCTTGTCGAGAATTTCACCCGGCAGCAAGTCCGTATCCCCAGAACTACGAACGCGCACGCGCCGCATCATCTGCGCGATGATGATTTCGATGTGCTTGTCGTGGATGTTGACTCCTTGCGTACGATACACCTTTTGCACCTCTTCCAGCAAGTACAGCCGCGCCGCGTCCGCACCGAGAATCCGCAAAATCTCGCGCGGGTTGAGCGAGCCCTCCGTCAATTGGTCGCCGGCTTTGACCGACTGCCCCTCTTCCACGCGCAAGCGCGCCGATGCAGGCAAAGCGTACTCCGCCACGTCACGCGTCTCGTAACGAATGAGGATCCGCCCTTTCTCGACGATGGCTCGACCCGCATGCTTGGCGACGATCTCTTCGCCTCCTTGAGCGATCACCTGATCCGTGGCGACCTCATCGCCATCGGCGACAAGGGGCTTGGTGCCGCGCGGCAGCACGTACTCGTCCTCTTCGCGCCGCACGTTGACGATGCTCAACTTACGCTCGTCCCCTTCGGTGGAAAACTGCACGACGCCGTCTATTTCTGCCATCAACGCCTCGCCCTTGGGATCGCGCGCCTCGAACAACTCTTCGACGCGCGGCA
>DYLA01000013.1:4244-29218 GCA_020722265.1 Anaerolinea sp. | reverse complement strand
GCGGTACGAAAAAACGCCAACGTCCACCACTAGAACGTTGACGAAGGTGATCGCTGGATTCTGGGCGCGCAAGCCGAGTCAGCCGCTCCAGGATTGGTTGCGTCGCGCGTTTGTCGTGTGATGGAATGTGGGTGTATCGTAGCATCGTTTGCGAACCACGTCAAGTGCCTTTCTTTCCATCTCGCTCTCGCTGTCCCAGGCGCTGCCCAAAGCGTCGTTCTGTTCCCGCGCGCAACCGCTGGATGTTGGGAATGTGAACGAGGACGATGATAACGCTGACAACCAAGTTGAGCGCGAAATAACTGAAAGGGGCGCTGCCATTCAGAACGAACCAGAGCATCACGAACGGCGACACGATGGCAGTCGTAAGCGACGCTACGGAGGCATAGCGCGTGACCAAGAGGAGCAAGATGATCGGAACGACTAGAACCAAGACGAGCGGAGGAAAGAGCGCGAGCATCGCGCCAGCCGTCGTCGCGACGCCCGCGCCCCCGCGGCCTTGCTGCGCGATACGCTGAACCCAGCCGAGGGGCGGACGCGCGTAGGTCGCGCGCGGGTCCGGTTTGGCAAGGAGCGCGATCCAGAGTGACCAGTTGTGTCCGATCAGTACACCGAACACGACGAGCGCTTGCGCCCAATCCTGCACGGGCGCAAGCCAACGCACGACGAGAACCGGCAGCACCCCCTTGAGCACATCGCCGACGACAGTGATGGCGAACGCGCCCCAGCCCGCGCTGCGTAGCACGTTCGTGCCGCCAGTGCGTCCGCTCCCGTGCTTGCGTACATCCACATTCCACAACCTTCCCGCGAAATAGCCGGTTGGAAACGCGCCGCAGAGATAACCGAGGAGCGCGGCGGCAAGATGAGACAGAATATTCGCTATCATATCGAACTCCAATTGGTCAGACAGTCAGATCGTGAGACGATAGACAGTGGACAAACCTTACAACCCGCAGACGCCATCGGCGTTACGCCGTTGGTAACCGTAGGCGGTCCGGAATCAGCCAGAGTTTATCACAAAAAGAGGCAAATGTGAAAAAGTCCCGCTTTACGTTTTGCACGTTTGAGGGTAGAATATCAGGCACAGGAGGGATCCTATCAATGAAACTCGCGGTCGGTTCTGACGAACGGACTCATCTGACCGATATGGTCGTCAAAGAGTTGAAAAGACGCGGACACCTCATTGAATTGATCGGTCCGCTGCGCGGCAAGAAACAATCGTGGACTCGCGTCGCGCAGCAGGTCGCCGAGCGCGTCGCGCGCGGCCAAGCGGACGAAGGCATCCTGTTCTGCTGGACCGGCACCGGCGTTTCGATCGCCGCGAACAAAGTGCCCGGCATCCGCGCCGCGCTCGTCCACGATGCCGAGACCGCGAAAGGCGCGCGCTTGTGGAATCGCGCGAACGTCTTGTGCCTCAGTTTGCGCGCCACATCCCCAGCCCTCGCGAAGGAAATTCTCGACGCGTGGTTCTCGACGCCGTTGGGAACAGACCCGGCAGACGTGCGGTGCGTCGCGCAGGTGGAGGAAATCGAGCGCAAGTATGCCAAGTGAGTTTCGGCCAAGTTGCCAGGCCGGGAAGGAGACAAGATGCAAATCCACATCAACGGTTCGACGCTCGAACTCGTGCAAGGGGACATCACCCAACAAGACGTGGACGCGATTGTGAACGCGGCCAACTCGTCGCTGCTGGGCGGTGGAGGCGTGGATGGCGCGATTCACCACGCGGCGGGGCCCGAACTGCTCGCCGAGTGCCGCACGCTTGGCGGTTGCGAGACGGGGAACGCCAAGATCACGCGCGGCTATCGGTTGAAGGCGCGATACGTCATTCACGCCGTCGGTCCGGTGTACCGCGATGGCAAGCACGGCGAACCGGAACTTCTCGCCAGCGCGTACCGCGCCGCGCTCGAACTCGCGGCGCAGCATCAGTGCGCGTCCATCGCGTTCCCCGCCATTTCGACCGGCGCGTACGGCTATCCGATGGAGGAGGCGGCGCGGATTGCCTTCCGCGTCATCATAGACTATCTTGGCGAGCATCCGGAAATCGCGCGCGTGCGGTACGTGCTGTACGACGCGCGCGCGCTCGCCCTTCACGCACGCGTGCTGGAGCAAGTCTTGGCCGAATGAGACGCGGTGCCGCCGCGCTTGCGTACCAAGCCATAGAGGAGGAAAGGAGGAGGAGATGTCTGCTGCAGTACCAGTTCCCCTCAGCCCGCGCGCCCAAGAGTATTTCCAGCGTGTCTTCAAACCCAGATACGAATCGCTGCAACGCGCTGTTCAACAGACGCCGCTGGTGATTCTGGTGTGGGGTCCAGGCGCCAGCGCGGGCGATCTGTACGCCAAGCGCGCACAGATTCGCGACGAATTGCGTCGGCGCGGCCACGCTGCCTTCTTCAGCGAAGAACTCGAAACCGGCGCACCAGCGACCCTCTCGCAAAAAGGCATCGAATTTCTCCAAGCCCAAGCCGCCGATCTGGTCGTCGTGATGCAAGCGTCGTACGGTTCGGTCGCCGAAGTTCACGATTTCGCCGAGCATCGCGTCATCGCCTTCAAGATGCTCATCTTCATTGACGCACGCGCCACCGATGGCTATTCGTATCGCGGCGCGCTGGCGGAACTCAAGACCCTCTACAACAACGTCGAGACGTACAAATACCCCGACGATATTACGCATTGCACCCTGCTGACCAAAGTGCTCGAAAAGGTGAACGTCCTGCAAATGGTCAAGTACCGCGCGACCGAAAACGCCAAGAGTTGGGGCTTGTTGCCGGGAGGCACGTGATGGCAACTCCACCTCCCTTCGCCTACAACCTCCTCGAACTCTATCGCCAGCATCGTGACGAAATCGAAACACTCACCGATCCTGTCGCGCTCTTCCTCCTCGCCTTCGTCAACGAGATGGGGCGCGTCCCGCTCGATGAACTCGCTGGCGACGCCGGGCTTACACCCGCAGAACTGCGCGCGAAAATGACCCTGCTGACGCGCGGGCAGTTGCTGCGCGAAGATGCCGGCAGCGCCGTTGTGACCGCGCTCGGCAAACGCCTCCTCGAAGAGATCGGATTCGTCGGACTGCCGCCCGCGCCGCCGCGCGAACCGCCCAAGCCCTCCGAGCCGCCGCCCTCCAAGCCGATTCCACCCAAACCCGCGCCCGTTCCGACGACGCCGGGCTGGCTCTGGGGCGCGATTGCGTTTCTGAGCACCGGCGCGGTCATCCTCATCGGCATTCTCGTCGTCGGCATTATCTACATCACGAGCCAATCGCCTACGCCGACACCCTTCATTATGCCGACGCCCTTCATCGCCGCGCCCACTGTGGCACCCACTTGGACGCCCACCGCAAGCCAGACACCTACCTTGGCTCCCGCGCCCACTTGGACGCCCACCGCAAGCCGAACGTCCACCTCAACTCCCACCTCTACACCCACGCCGTCCCCCACCCCTGCTGGCAGAATCACCGGCGCTGTCATGCGCGCGGCAGATCAAAAGGCGATTCCCGGCGCGCGCATCCAGATCAGTTCTGGGCAAGTCGTCACGTCACTCGACGGCAGTTACGGATTTTCCGGACTCGCGTCCGGCACCTACTCGGTCACTGCCAGCGCCACCGGCTATAACGCCCAAACCCAATCGGTTACGGTGAGGAGCGATGGAACGACGAGACTCGATTTCCAGTTGACCAAAGCCATAACCGCAAAAGGAGAGGCAACCCTGCGTCCCTGGGACTGCTTCAATCTCGATTCCCCTGGCGAGTACTTTGCCGCGCCTAGCAACCCCGAGTTTTTTACCTGCCCCACACGCGCCGACATCCAATGGCTTTCCAAGGAAATTCGATTGCTGAATGGCGCGGCGGTTGCGCCCGCCGCTTCACCCTATACGTACGAAGGTTGCCAACAGGCAGCGCTTCCCGGAGGAGGATTTGCCCCGGTGCTCAACAAATACTATTGCGTGTACACCAGCAATAACCAAACTGCTCTCGTCCGGTTCACCAAGATTGACTCGGCGAATCGCATCACCTTCTATTGGTGGCTGTACTAGCGAATGACGCTTATGCCCGAATTCAAACTCGTCTCCCCGTTTCAACCGACTGGCGATCAGCCGGCGGCAATCGCAAAACTCGTCGAAGGCTTGGCGCGCGGCGACAAATTCCAGACCTTGCTCGGCGCGACCGGCACCGGCAAAACGTACGTGATGGCGGAAATCATCGCGCGCGTCCAGAAACCAACGCTCGTCATCGCGCACAACAAGACGCTCGCCGCGCAACTCTATTCCGAGTTTCGCGAATTCTTTCCGCACAATGCCGTCGAGTATTTCGTCTCGTACTACGATTACTACCAGCCCGAAGCGTACATTCCCCAACACGATCTCTACATCGAGAAAGATTCGAGCATCAACGAGGAGATTGACCGCCTGCGCCTCGCGGCGACCTCGTCGCTCTTGTCGCGGCCCGACGTCATCATCGTCGCGTCCGTCTCGTGCATCTACGGCTTGGGCTCGCCGGAAGAGTACCAGCGCGTCCGCGTCGTGTTGCAGCGCGGCGAACCGCGCCATCGGGACAAGGTGCTGCGTCAACTCATCGAAAATCACTACGAACGCAACGACTTGGATCTAGGCCGTGGCAAATTCCGCGTGCGCGGCGATACGCTCGAAATCGCACCCGCCTACGGGACGACGGCGTACCGTATCGAGTTCTTTGGCGACGAGATTGACCGTATCGCCGAAATTGACGCGACGACCGGCGAAGTGCTGGCGGAACACGCCTCCATCGAAATCTTCCCAGCGAAGCACTTTATCACCCCGCAAGACAAACTGAACGCCGCGCTGCAAGACATCGAAAAGGAATTGGAGGAGCAGATCGCGCGATTCAAGGCGCAAGGCAAATTGCTCGAAGCCCAGCGCATCGAACAGCGCACCAAGTACGACCTCGAAATGCTGCGGCAAGTGGGCTATTGTTCCGGCATCGAGAATTATTCGCGCCCCCTCGCGCAACGCGCGCCCGGCTCGCCGCCTTGGACGCTGTTCGACTATTTTCCGGATGACTTTTTGCTCTTTGTGGATGAATCGCATATGACGATTCCGCAGATTCACGGGATGTACAACGGCGACCGCGCGCGCAAAGAGACCCTCATCGAATACGGTTTTCGTTTGCCCAGCGCGCTCGACAATCGCCCGCTGCGATTCGAGGAATTCGAAAAAGAACTGCACCAAGTCATCTTCGTCAGCGCGACGCCTGCCGCGTACGAGTTGCAAGTCAGTTCCCAGGTGGTGGAACAAATCATTCGCCCCACGGGGTTAGTTGACCCCGAAGTGCTGGTGCGCCCGACCAAAGGACAAATTGACGATTTGGTCGCGGAGATCAAAACGCGCATCGAACGCCACGAACGCGTGCTGGTGACGACGCTGACCAAGCGGATGGCGGAAGATTTGTCCGATTACTTGCGCGAACTCAACCTCAAGGTGCATTACCTCCACTCGGAAGTGCAAACCATCGAGCGCGTAGAAATCTTGCGCGATCTGCGGCTCGGCGTGTACGACATCGTCGTCGGCATCAACCTGTTGCGCGAGGGGCTCGACCTGCCCGAAGTATCGCTCGTCGCGATTCTGGACGCGGACAAGGAGGGCTTTTTGCGCAGCGAGATCGCCCTCATCCAAACGATCGGGCGCGCGGCGCGCCACGTCAACGGTCAAGTGATTATGTACGCGGACACCATCACCGATTCGATGCGCCGCGCGATGGACGAGACGAATCGCCGCCGTAAGATTCAGATGGAGCATAACGCCGCGCATCACATCGTCCCGCAGGGCATCGTCAAGCAGGTGCGCGATCTGACGGATCGCGTGCGCGTGGTCACAGAAACCAAGCCGAGCGGATTGGGCGTAGTGCCCAAAGACGAAGGCGCGCGGTTGATCGCGGAATTGCAAAAGCAGATGAAGGAGGCGGCGCAGAATTGGGAATTCGAAAAAGCCGCGCTCTTGCGCGATCAGATTCTTGAATTGCGCCAAATGTTGGACGCGCAAGACACGCGACCAGAGTGGGAGAAGGTGCGGGGACAGCCCAAGCCAAATCGTAAACGATAAGGATGCTCAAGCATTCTCATTTCGCTTCTCGTCCGCGAGCGTTTACCCCTGCTTACTCCGAACCAATCGAACGAGCCACGCGATAAGGAGCGCCAAGCCGATGCCGGCAAAGATGCCGCCGAACAGCAAGCCGAACAACGTGCTGCTCGACGCCATCGTCCCGCCGAGAAACATCCCCACCAAGACGAACCCCGCACCGAGAACCAATAACGTGCGGTTGATCACATCGCTGGCGAGCCAATCGAACGATTCGATGAACCAGTCCGGCGTGAACGCGGGGATCAGGATCGCACCGAAGAAAATGCCAAGTTCAATGGCAAAGAAATGCCACGCCCCGCCGAGGAGAAACACCGACATCCCACCGACGAGGGGCAAGCCGCCAAACGCCAAGCCCCAGACGAACATCGGTATCGTCGCGATCGTGAATCTGCCGCGCATCCACGCGCGCAACGTGCGCCCGGCAAACACCCCGCCGACAAGATGGAAAATTCCGAACATCGCGAGCAAGTACAGCGGATTACTCATTCCACGTTCCTTTTGATTGCCCACACGCGCGTCACGCGGCTTGGACCCTCCTGAACGACTTCGACGTGCGCTTGGAAGCCAGCACGCGCCAGAATCGCACGCGCCTCAACGGCAAAAACCGCGCTTCCCACCTCGGTGAAATCGAGCGCCCAGTCGAGGGCGCGGCTCCACGCGTCGCACGGCAGCAGACGCCCCGCATCCACCCAAATCAATCGCCCGCGCTCATCCAGCGCACGATGCATCTCGGCGAGTGCGCGCGGGTCGCGCGCAAATTCCGGCGGAAAGGTCATTACCATCGAATCGAACGCGCCATCGGCAAAGGGCAGCGACTGCGCCCGCGCCCGGACGAGTTTGGCGCGGGTGCGGCGCAATTTTCCGCGCGCGAGGCGGAGCATCGTCGGTGAAAGGTCAACGCCAATCGGCGCGTACCCCGCCGCGCTCAGGTCGAGCAACAGATCGCCGGTGCCGCAGCCGATTTCCAACACGCGCGCGCCCACCACGCGCGGAATCGCCGTGCGCGTCCAATCGCGCCAATGCCCGCGCGAAACGCACGCGCTCACCCAGTCGTACGCGAACGCGAAGGGATGGTAGAGCAGGTGAAACGCCACGCGCAGAAACGGAGCCAAGACGCGCGGCAGCATCACTGGTCTGGCAAATCCGACGCGACGACGCGCCCGTTCTCCAGAACGACGCGATGGGTGAACACGCGCTCGTCTACGTGGACGTGACTGATAAGGAAGATCTGATCGAAGGCGCGCGCGATCTCCCCTTCGGTCAGCAGGTAGATGAGCGCGTCCGCGCGCTCATCGTCGAACGAACCCAGCGGCTCGTCGAGAAAGATGAAGGAGGGTGCCGCGCCGCGCTCTTGCGGCAGCGTCGCCAGTGCGAACGCGAGGCGCAGCGCAAGCGAAAACTGGTCGCGCGTGCCGCCGCTGAAAATGTTCTTCTCCTTGAACGCACCGGCGCGTTCGTCCCACGCTTGAATCTTGTACGTCTCCGCGTCGAGTTGCGCGTCGTGGTAGCGATCGCGCGTCAGCGTCGGCAGGATGCGGCGCATATAGTCCATCGTCGCTGGCAAAACCTTCTGGATGATACGCCGTCGCGCGGTCGAGACGATTTCGACGCCGCACTCGCGCACCCAGTGCTCGCGCGCCCGTTCGATCCACTCGTTGCGGCAGGCGACGGGGTCTAGGTCCTTGCCGGTGAAGCCCAACTCGCGTTCCAACTGCGTTCGCCGATCGCGCAGCGAGTGCACGCGCCCGACCCCCTCGCGGTGTTGCAAACGCAGCGTCGCCTCGTCGCCGAGTTCGAGCGTTTGCAGCCGCGCGGCGAGGTCTTGCAGTTCAGCCAGCGTGGGCGCGTCGGACAAATTCCCCACGCCGCCGATCAACTCGCGCGTCCGCGCGAGGAGCAAGTCGGCATTCCGCGCGCGCGTGGCGCGTTCCCCTTGCCGTCGTCCCAATTCACCTTCGATCTCGCGCGCTTGGCGGACCGCGCCTTCACCCCCCAGCACATCGTACTCGGCGCGCAAATCCTTGCCGAACGCGGTACAATCGTCCGGCGTCAGGGCGGTGTCCCACGCGCGCGCGGCCGGCTTGACCGCGCGCGCCCGCTCGTACGCTTCGCGCGCGCGCGTCAGGAAGGTTTGCATTTGTTGCTCACGCCGCGCGATTTCCTGTTCCAGCCGTGCCGCTTCGTCTGCGCGTCGTAGCATCGGCTCCACCTGCGCGTCGAGTTGATAGCGCGCGCGCTGCACGGCCTCCGCCGTCGGCGCGACATCGAGCGCTGCCGCGCGCGTCTCGGCGCGCGCACGCCAGTTCGCGAGAAGCGCTTCCGCTTTTCGGGCGACGCGTTCACTCCGCGCGCGCGCGGCCGTGAGGTCTGTCGCATTGGCCAGCGCGTGTTGGCGCAGCAATTCGCTCACGATCGCGCGCGCGTTCGCCACACGTTCCCGCGCCGCGTCCTGCTCGGCGCGTAGTTCGTCGCGCGAGGCTTGCGGCAGCGCGGCGCGCTGGACGCGTGCAGCCTGCATCGTCGCCGGAACGACGGCGTCCAATTGCGCGAGACGCGCTTCGGCTTGGCGCAGGCGCGCCTGCTGCGCCTCGCGCGCGGACGCGCGGGTGCGTGCTTCACCCCGCGTTTGCTCAAGTTCTTCCATCGCGCGTGAGAGATCGCTCCAGAGGCGCGTTGCTTGGGTGGCGAGCAGGATGACGACGAGCGCGGCAGCGGCGATGAACACGAGCGCGAACGGTTGTGCGAACGCAGCGGCGATGACGAAGGCGAGCGCGAGCGCGGCGAGTCCATAGACCTGAATTTGGAATCGTCGCGCCAGCCGGTCGCGTGCGACTTGGCGCGCCGCGAGCGCGGCGTCCATCTCGTCGGTGGAGACGATTTCACCGCGCGCAGCCATCCACTCGTCGAGCGCGTCGGCGAGGTCGCCATCGCGCAGGCGCGCCTGCAAGCCGGCAAGCGTTTCCTCTTCGCGCGCGATCTGCGCGTTCAGTTCGACGAGGCGCGCCTCGGCTTGGGCGAGCTGCGCCGCGCGCGTCGCGTTTGCTTCGCGCGCGGCGTGGATCTGGTCGAGCCGCGCGCACAGTCGCGCGAGTTGGCGCAGTGCGCGTTCGCGCGCCTGCAGGGCAGGCATTCCCTCCGCGATGCGACGCGCCTCGGCTTGTTCTTGGCGCAGGCGTTCGATTTCGCCCGCGCGCTCTGCCGCGCGTTCGATCGCGTCGCGCGCGTCCTTGACACTGAGCATTGCCTCCTTCAGCGCGTCGATCCGTTCGACGCGCCGCGCCGCCGCGTCGCGCTGCGCGGTCAGTGTTTGAATCGCCGCGTCGAGTTGTTGCACAGCGAGCCGTTCGCTCACCGCGCCGTTGACCGCGCCGCGCAAGTCAATCAGTTTCAATTGCTGTTCGACCTGCTTGAGTTTTTCTTCCTGCGCAGGCAATTCGGCTTGGACCTCGGCGAGGTCGGCGCGTTTTTTCAAGCGGTCGAGTTCCTGGCGGTCTGCGGTGCCAATCTTCAAGTCGTTTTCGATGTGCACGAGTGCGTCGAGATTCAAGAGTCGGGCGAGCGATTCCTCGCGCTTGGCGCGGCTCAGTCCTTCGAGTTTCTCCAACTTTTTCTGCTCGACAAAGCAGGTATTGAGAAGCGCGTCGCCATCGAAGCCGAGTTCGGCGACGAGACGTTTGTTGACGACGCTGTTGCCGCGAATCTCTTCGACGATAGCGCCGTCGCGCGCGACATCGAGTTCCCCGACATTGCTCTTGCCGCGTACGATCGTGCGCCGAATCTGAAAGAGCCGCGCGCCGCATTGCACGTCGAGTTCGACGAGCGATTTTTCGACGCCATAGCGAATCAAGTCGTCGAGCCCACGCGTACCGGTTTCGGTCGCCAGTGCGCGGCCGAAGAGCGCGAAGAAGAGCGCTTCGAACAGAGTGGACTTGCCCGCTTCGTTTTTCCCCTGCACCAGAACGCGCGCCTGGTCGGGAAAATGCAGTTCGAGGTCTTGGAGTTGCTTAAAGTTGTTGGCGTAGAGACGTTTTAGGCGAATCATTGTCGTTGGGTGATCGGGCGATTGGGTGATTAGATTATAGCACAATCCGGCGTAATTGTCAGCGTGCCTTGTTGCATCCATCCAAGTGTGGTATAATTGTCGTAGATTCGTTGTGCACTGCTCTTCGACTCGCATTCAAAAGGAGGATGTTATGTCTGAAGCCGTACCCCCAAAACCTAGTCGAACTCCCTGGATCATCGCCGGGGTGCTGGGTTGCTTGGTCGTCTGCCTGCTCATCGCGGTTGCCGCCGTTGGATTGGGTGTGCTCGGTGGGCTTTTCTCCCAGCCCACAGTGACTATCCGTACGATTCCCACCCAGCCGCCGCTGATCGCGCAGCCAACCTTGCCGCCGATCGCACAGCCGACGCTGCCAGTTCAGCCGCCGCCAACACAGCCGGCGGTTGTGAAACCTGTTGTCACTCCCTCCACACTTCCCCCCATACCGCCGACGCAACCGCCGCCACCGCCGGCGACTCAGCCACCGCCTTCACCTGCCGCGCCCAAAGCGAAACTCGCTTTCACGATTCGGCGCGGTGATCGCCCGGAGGACAACTACATCTGGGTTATGAACGCCGATGGCAGCGGCGCGAAGGAAATCTTAAAGCGCGCCTCGGAGCCAGCGTTCTCGCCCGACGGCACCAAGATCGCGTACTATGGCTGGACCGACGGTATCTTCGTTGCGAATGCGGATGGAAGCGAGCCCAAGAAGATTCTCGGCGAAAGCAATTCCGGCTTCTTGGCTTGGTCGCACGATGGGCGCTGGATCGCGTTCTCGGTGCGTCCCGGCAGAAGCGGGAACATCGCCACTGACGCGATTATGCCGGACGGCACCGGACGCCGTCCGATTGGAATCGGCTGGAGTCCGGCTTGGTCGCCCGACGATACGCTCATCGCGTTCCAGACTTGCCGCGGGACCCAGTGCGGCATCTTCAAGGTCAGTTCCGGCGGAGGCGAAGCCGTTCCCCTTAGCACGGACGATGGCGGACTTGCCGCGTGGTCGCCAGACGGCAAGCGGATTTTGTACCAACGAGACGTTGACGGCGTCAAACAACTCTTTGTGATGAACGCCGATGGCAGCAACAAAAAGCAATTGACCCAGGGTCCCGCCATTCACGCGTGTGGCAACTGGTCGCCCGACGGCAAGTTTATTTTCTACCGCTCGCCCGAGGGCGGACAGTGGGGTATCTGGCGAATGAACGCGGATGGCAGCCGTCCAACCAAGATTGCGAACGATATGCCGCCCGGCGATTGGCCCTACGACCGCATCGCCGTATCCAAATAGACACCGACTCAACCTCCCGCAGGTTCTCCAGCCTGCGGGAGGTTGGTTGCGCGATTCGGGGAGGAAAGAATGCATCGCCCATTGACACTCGGCGCGATTCTCGTCTTGATTGCATTGAGTACGACCGCGTGCGGCGCATCCACACCCGCGTTGCCGACGCCGCCCAGTACAGACGCCCTGCCAGGGCGTCTCTATCCCACCCAACCCTCGCCGATTAGCGAACCGCCGACCGAGTACAGACGCCCCGCCGGGGCGTCTCCAGCGCCTACCTTGCCAGTCGTTCAACCGACTGTCGAATCATCGCCGACGCCCAAGGTCGCGTACGCCACCACTCCCGTCGCCACGCCAACTGTACCCAAGCCCCCGTCGCCGACGGCGCCCCCCGTGCCCAAAGCCCCCACCGGACGCATCGCCTACAGCCTGGTCACCGGCGACGCGCCCAAATTCCACACGATTTGGGTCGCGCGCGCGGACGGCTCCGGCGCGCGGCAAATCCTCACGCACGCGTACTGGCCTGCCTTCTCGCCGGATGGCACGCGCCTTGCCTACTATGGACGTCCGGAAGGCGGTTCGGAAGGATTGTACGTCGCGAACGCGGACGGCGGCAACTCGGTGCTAGCGGTTGTGGGAGCGGGCGTGTGTTGCCTCAATTGGTCGCGCGATGGAAACTGGATCGTCTACGCCGTTTCGAACAAGCCGAACCAACCGGGCGGACCGATTGCGATGGTCAAGGCGGATGGATTTTACAAGACGATTGTCAACATCGGCGTCAGCGGCAATGGTCCCGCGTTTTCGCCGGATGGCAAACACATCGTCTATGCCGGCTGTCTGCCGAATACGAACACCTGTGGCTTGCTCGTTGTGCCTGCCGGCGGAGGAGCGCCGCGCCTCGTCACGCGCGACAACGGCGGCAACGCGCACTGGTCGCCCGATGGCAGCCAGATCGTTTACCAAGCGCGCGACGACGCCGGGCACATCGCCGTCTTTGTCGTCAAGCCGGACGGTTCGGGCAAAAAGCAACTGACGACCGGCAAGAGCAACGATGGACAACCGGTCTGGTCGCGCGATGGCGGCTCGATTTTCTGGCGCAGCGATCAGAACGGGACGGCGTGGGGCATTTTCGTGATGAACGCGGATGGCTCGAAGGCGCGCCGACTCTTGAACAACGTTCCTCCCGACCGCGACTTGTGGGGCTGGGAATCGCTGAGCGTCGCGCCGTGAATGCGGGTGCCGCACCTCTCCTCGCCATCAAAATCGGCAATTCGAATGTCGTCATCGGCGTCTTTGAGCGCGACACGCTGCGGGCGCGCTGGCGCGCGCATACGGAGATGAACCAGACGGCCGACGAGTACGCTATTCTGTTGGACGATTTCTTCGCGCAGGAGGGGTTGGCGCCGCCCCAGTGGCGCGGTGCGGCGATGGTCTCGGTTGTTCCCGCGCTCACGCCGACGTTCGAAGAGTTGTGCCGGCGGCATTATGGCATCGAGCCATTGGTCGTGCGCGCGGGCGTCGAGACCGGGATGCCGGTTCGCTACGATAACCCGCGCGCACTCGGCGCGGACCGCCTGGTGGAATGTGTCGCGGCAAAGGCGCGCTATGGCGCGCCGCTCATCGTGCTGGATTTTGGCACGGCGACGACGTTCAACGCGGTGAACCGCGCCGGCGAATTCGTCGGCGGGGCGATTACGCCCGGGGTAGACCTTGCCGCCGACGCGTTGTACCGCGCGACGGCACAGTTGCCGCGCATTGACCTCGCGCTCCCGCCGCGCGCGATCGCGACGAACACGCGCCAGGCGATGCAGTCCGGCATCCTGTTCGGCTATGTGGGGATGGTCGAGGGGATGGTGGCGCGGATGCGCGCGGAACTCGGCGAGTCGGAGGTGCGCGTCATCGCCACCGGCGGTCTTGCGCCGATGCTCGCGCCGCAGATACGCGTGATCCAAGCGGTGGAACCGGACTTGATCTTGCACGGCTTGCGGATGATCTTCGAAATGAACGATTCGTAGGGGCACGCCTGTGTGTGTGCACGCCCTGCCGCGCGTGGGATGCCGAGCAGATACACAGGTCTGTCCCTATGCACGAGGGGAAAGAAATGTCACAACCACGCGATCTTGCCGCGCTGGAGCGCGAACTGGAGCAATTGAAAGCGCAGCTGCCGCGCCACTCGCTCTCACCGGCGATGCTGGCGCGCCTAGAAGAATTGGAAGAGGAAATCGCCGCGCGCCAACGCGCGGCGGAACAAGCGGTGCCGCCACCCTCCGAGCGCGCATCTAGTTGATCTTTTGCTCGCGCGCCCACTCTACCAGCGCGCGAATATTCTTCGCGGGTGTATCCACCAGCGTCACACACCCCGCACTCAAGACGAATCCCCGTCCGCCAGTCTGCGCGAGCGCGTCGCGCGCTTGCGCCATCACCGCATCGCGCGATTGGGTCGCGAGCGCGCCCCACGCGTCGATGCCGCCCACCAACGCCTTGGGCTGCCGTGCGGCGCGCAGCATTTCGCGCGCCGCGTGGAGTGACGGCGCGGTCACGCGATCGTGCCAGTTGAGCGCGTCCACGTCCCAGCGCGCCAGTCGTTCAAAGTAAATGTCCGTGCCGTGAATGTGCAGCAGAATGAACGCGGGCTTGTGCGCGCGAATCTGCTCCAGCACTTGCAAGTCGTAGCGCTCGCCAAAGAGGCAGAACTCGTCTTCGGCGATGTACTCGCGCGTTGCCATCTGGGTCGCGAAAAAGATCGCGTCCGCGCCCGCGCGCAGACTCGCCGCTGCAAAGCGCGCGGTCGTCTCCGTGAGCGCGGCGAGGACGCGATGCATCACGTCCGGGCGCGCGCGCAGATCGGCGCGCGTGCGGCCGCCAGCGAGACGGTCTGCCGTGTAGAGCGGCGAAAAGATCGTTTGCAGGATGTGCACCTCCGCACCCAATCGTTCGCGAATCAGTCTCAGGGCGGCGAGTTCGCGCGCGAACACCGGATTCGTCTCATCCAGCGCGACGATTCTGCCCCAGTCCTCCAGTCCCTTGACCGGACGCGAGGTGTATTCGCGCGTCCCCTCCCGATTTCTCCCGTCCATGAACGTCGCGCCGTACATTTCGGCAGGGTAGCCGGACGCGGGCGTGACTTTGACGAAATCGAAATCAAACTCGCGCTGAAACTCGACGACGCGCGCGGCGAGCGTCTCGGCGCGCAGGTCGTCTTTGGGAAAGTGTCGCCACAGTGCGATCGGCACGCCGTCGGTTGGTTCGCCGCGCAGCGCGGCGTGGAGGCGTTCGCGGTGATTCATTTTCACTCTCCTCGATTTCGAGCGTGGTTTCGCTGACTGCTCCCGCGACGATGTGAAAAGCACGCACGATGGCTTGCAGAGGATGGCAAAGTGAGATGATGAGGTGTACCGCGTCGGGGTAGAACGCGCGCGCAATGTCTGTGGGTGAGGGGGTTGCGTCCGTCGCGGGATGCGAATGGTAAATCGCCAGATGTTCCCAGCCGTTCGCTTCGATGTCGCGAAACGCGGCGAAGAGCGCGTGGGGTTCGCCCTCGTAGCGCGTGCATGGGTCGGGCGCGATGTTCTCCAGCGGATAGATCTTACGGGCGCGGGCGTCCTTGCCACCGATGACGCCGCAGGTTTCGCGCGGCGCGTCGCGCCGCGCCTGCGCGATGAGTTGGGCGAGTTGAACGCGACTGAGAATCATACCCGCGCGCCCCCCACGATCGTCCACTCGACGCGCGTCGCCAAGATTTCGCGCGGTGGCACCGTAAAGATGTCTCGCGACAGGACGATGGCATCGCCCAAGCCACCCACGCGCAGCGGCGCGCCGATGTAGGCGCGGACTGCCTCGGCGACGCTCAATTTTTCTTCGGGATACCAGCCGCCGGGCGGTTCGCCGTTCGCACGTTCGCGCGTGACCGCCGCGTGGAGGCCGACGAACGGGTCGAGCGTTTCGACCGGGCAATCGCTTCCAAAGACGAGGCGCGCGCCGGTGCTCAGCAGACTCTTGAACGCGTAGGCGTAGCGCGCGCGCGCGCCGAGAAATTCGTCCGCCATCTGGTAATCGCTCGTCGCGTGGATTGGCTGCATCGAAGCGATGACGCCAAGCGCGCCCAAGCGCGGGAGATCAGCGGGGTGCAAGTGCTGCGCGTGTTCGATGCGGAAGGTCGCGCCGATCCCTTCGCCGCGCAGTTTCTCGTACACGTTCAAAACCTCGCGGTTGGCGCGATCGCCGATGGCGTGCGTGGCGACCATAAAATCGGCGTGTGCTGCCGCGCGCACAATCCGTTCGATTTCTTCGAGAGAACGCGCTGCCACACCGCAATTGCCCGGGCGATGCTCGAAGGGTTCGAGCATCCACGCGGTCTGCGAGCCCAGCGAGCCATCGGCGAAGAGTTTGACCCCAACGAGGCGAAGCCACTCGTCGCCCCAGCCGCCGCGCAAGCCGAGCGCGAGCGCGTGCTCCAGATGATCGGCGGGAATCGTGTGCGCCACCCGCAAGGTCAACTGATCACGCGCGCGCAGGTTCTGGAAGGCGCGCAGCGCATTCGCGCCTTCGACATTGTGGATGCCGGTCAAGCCCAGTTGATGCGCGTGACGAATCGCGTCCAGCACGGCGTCTTCGGCGATGTCCGGCGCGCCGAAACTGGGCTGGTCTCCCAGCAGATTGATCGCGTTCTCGCGCAACAGCCCGGTCGGTTCGCCGGACGCGTCGCGCTCGATCACGCCGCCGGCAGGGTCGGAGGTGTCGCGTGTGATGGGCGGCGAGGCGGCGCGCAGCGCGGCGCTATTGACCCAAACCGAATGCCCGTCCTTGCGATGGAGCACGACGGGATTGTTCGGCGCAATCGCGTCGAGAGGCGTTTTGGTTGGGAACGCCGGCATTGCCCAATCGAGGTGATTCCAGCCCGAGCCGAAAATCCATTCGCCCGGTTTCGCGCGCGCGACGCGCGCGGCGACGCGCGCCACTGCTTCATCGAGCGAGCGCGCGCCTTCGAGTTGCACGCGCGCCGCGCTCATTGCATACTGGGTAAAATGGATGTGGTGGTCGGTCAAGCCGGGGAGGACGAGGCGACCGCGCAGGTCAATGGTTTCGGTCCGGGGAGTGCGCGCGGCGAGTGCGTCGTCGTCGAAGGCGGCGACGCGTCCGTTGGCAAACGCGAGCGCGTGTGCGCGCGGGTGCGTCGAGTCAAAGGTGTGGATCGTACCGTTGGCGAGGAGGAGGTTGATCATAGCCAAATTATACGCGCAGTGCCAGGAATTGCAATCGCGTCAGAGAAATTGAATTAAGCGCAAAAGGCGGGTATACTTGGCGTGAAAGGCAGGTGACCGCCCCAAATGAGTTTTCGCCGTGCTACGGATGTGTCACCGCCTTAATTCAATTTCTCTGCTCGTGAGGGATGTGCGTCACATTCTTGCGTGACCCGCCATCCCGTAAG
This sequence comes from Anaerolinea sp., assembly GCA_020722265.1. Lineage (GTDB taxonomy): Bacteria > Chloroflexota > Anaerolineae > UBA4142 > UBA4142 > DYLA01. The sequence continues at coordinate 12,367 of DYLA01000013.1, read as the reverse complement.
GGCAGACCTGTGGGTCTGCCCTGCCGGGCGCACCCACAGGTGCGTTCCTCCAACGCTCGCCGCGCTGACCCGTAGTTTTGACGCACACCCTCTAGTGATGCGCCATCAGGTATACCGCGCGTCCATAGCCAACCAGCACGAGTGTCACGAGTGTCAAATCGCGGAGGTGAACATAGCCATCCCGCGGAACCGCCCAATCGAAGGTGAGGAGGTAGAGGACGAGCACGAGCAGAATCAACGTCACGAGCGCGAGAACGACGACGAGTTGGTTCGAATCGTACTGGTGGGTCTGTTGGAGATAGACGACCTGCGACGCGACCGCACCGCCGAATCCGTGAAACAAAAAGATCGCGACGAGTGCATAGCCGTACAGTTCTTCCAACAGAGCGATGTCGCCCGCGAGCGCGACCCAGACCACGCCATTCAGCAGCAACACCATCGCCGCGGCAACGAGGGCGCGCCCGATCACCTGCGACATCACGCGCGGAGCGACGTCGGCGTTGGTGTAGCGAAACACGCGTGGCGGAACAAAGAACGAAAGCGTGAACGCGCCGAACGCGAGCGCGCCAAAAACTGCGGCGATGGATGGTGAGGACGAGCGCGCGAACGCCGTCTCGGCGTACAGCGCGGCGAAGAGGAACGCGGCGAGGAGGGAAAAGGAGAACATCGGATCTGAAAAACAATTCAGCGGAATTCTCTCGTCGTGTACATTCGCAGGGACGTTCGGTTGAACGTCCCTGCCTGGTCTAGCGCGTCGCGCCCTCTTTCACTGTCGGCACAATTTCGACGATCAACTTTTGAAAGTGGCTGTTCGTTGGGAACGCCGGGTTCGTCGCGTAAACCAACTCGACGATTTGTGCGCTAATCGCCAAGGAGGGCGTCTCCAGACTCAGCGTCTTGCCCTTTTCGGCGAGAACGGCTTCGCCCTTGGTGGCAAGTTTGGTGCGCAGCGCTTGGTCGTTGAACGCGTACTCGCTCATCAGGATCAGGGTCACTGTTCGCACGTCCGCTTTGTCGAACAGCCAGAGATCGAACGCGGTCACCTTATCCGGCTTGCCTTCGCCAATCGTTTCGGAGATTCCCATACCGCACTCGCCCAGAAACTCACCGCGCGAAGTTTCGAGACTGTAGGACGTGTCATAGTTATCGTTGCCGAGGTTGTACGTTGGCACAAAGCGCCCCAGCCCGCCCGGCGCCGTGGTCGGTGGCGGGGGAGGGGTGACTGCTGCGCGGGCGCGCGCCGCTAGAGACGATGCCGCCGGTTCGCTGGGTTGGATGCCCCGCGCGCGCGCGGCGCGCCACGCCGGCAGGATGCGGAAGAGGAAGAGTGCGCCCCCTCCGAGGATCAAAGCGGCGACGAGGAGAAGCAAAATCACCGGCAACAAATTGCCAATCAAGCCCCCCAAGCCGCCGGCGCTAGGCGGAGTCGGCGTGCCAGAGGGCATTGGAGTGCCGAGGGCTGTGGGTGGGGGAGTGCCGACGACGACAGACGTGGTCTTTACTCCCAGCGCTTGTGCGAGACTGGTCAGCCGCTGGGCTTCGAACGTTTGATTCGCGGCGGTCTTGTCGCGAATCAGTCGCGCAAAGATCGTTTCCAATTCGGCTTGGGACAGTCCGCGCAGGCGCGCCTTTGCCAAATCGAGGTCATTGTTCAGCGCGTACGAGTCTGCGGCTGCCGCGACATCACTGGCATTCGGTTTGAACTCGACGGTCATCCATCCGATGGCAAGACCCACGCCCAAGCCGACCAGCAGGGTCAGGATGAGAATCAAAGGACCTAGCCAGATACGACGTTGTAAGAGTTGGACGATCTTTTCCATAGGCGACCTCCTGATTTTCGAAGTAGCGTCCGGTGCGCGCCGTCGCGCGGTGCGGGACTATTGTATCACAAAACGCGCGCACATTCAAGCGGGCGGCTGAATGCCCCTGTTGACAGTCTGCCCAAGTTGTGATAGCATAGTTGCCGTAAACCCAACTCACAAGCCCTCTTATCTCGGCAAAGGAGACTCTATGGATCAAAGGTCGCGCTCGGAAAAATTAGTTCAACGCCTTCGCGATTTCCGTGCTTCCATCCCGGATGTCGAAGCCTCTGCCGTCGTCAGCGCGGACGGGTTGATTGTCGCCTCCGACTTGCCGGCAGGGGTCGAGGAAGACCGCGTCTCCGCGATGTCCGCCGCGATGCTCTCGCTAGGTGATCGTATCGCTACCGAATTGCGCCGGGGCGTGCTGGATCAGGTGTACATTCACGGCGAGAACGGCTACGTTGTCCTGATGGCGGCCGGCGAGGAAGCCGTGCTGACAGTGCTGGCGCGCAAGGAAGCCAAACTCGGTCTGATCCTGTACGATATGAAAAAGGCAGCCACCGACATCTCGGCGATGATCTAGGCAAGACGCGTCCGTTTTGGCCAACGTGCGTTCGACCCCGCGATGACTCGTTCGGTGAGCCTCGCGCGCGGTGATCTGCCGGCAAGTTCGGCATGTGCCTTGCCGTTCCCTCGACTCGCGAAAACACGGAGCGTGCGCGCCCCGTGTTTTTGATTGATGGATAAACCCCAATGGCAAAATTCATTTTTTGTACTGGCGGCGTCGTCTCCTCCGTCGGCAAAGGCGTCACCGTCGCCTCCCTCGGACGAATCCTCAAGGCGCGTGGCATCCGCGTCTCGATTCAAAAACTCGATCCCTACATCAACGTTGACCCGGGCACAATGTCGCCGTACCAGCATGGCGAAGTGTTCGTGACCGAGGATGGTGCGGAGACCGACCTCGACCTCGGGCACTATGAGCGTTTCATTGACGAGAACCTCACCCACGCTTCGAACGTGACGACCGGACAGGTGTACGCGGAGGTGATCGCCAAGGAACGGCGCGGTGATTTTCTGGGCGGTACGGTGCAGGTGGTCCCGCACATCACTAATGAAATCAAACGCCGTGTCGCGCTCGCCGTCCAAGAGACCGGTGCGGAGGTGCTCATCGTCGAAGTCGGCGGCACCGTTGGCGATATCGAAGGGCAGCCCTTTCTCGAAGCGATTCGCCAGATGCGCAAAGATGTTGGGCGTGAGAATGTACTGTACATCCACGTCACGCTCATCCCGCGCGTCGGCTCGACCGGCGAGTTGAAGACCAAGCCGACGCAGCACAGCGTTCGAGAATTGCGCGCCATCGGCATCCAGCCGAACGTGATCGTCTGCCGCTCCGATTTTCCGATTGACGACGCGGTGCGCGACAAGATCGCACTCTTTACCGATGTGGACAAACACGCGGTTGTCCCCCTTGTCACGGCGCCGAGCATTTACGCGGTGCCCTTGATTCTCGAAGACGTGGGGCTGGGGGAGTTGATCGTCGAGCAACTGGGTTTGCCCGGCAACGCGCCCGACCTCAGGGCATGGCGCGATTTGGTCGAACGGATTGCCGCGCCCAAGGCATCGTTGCGAATTGCCATCGTGGGCAAGTACGTCGAACTGCCGGACGCGTACATCAGCGTGCGCGAGGCACTGATCCACGCCGGGTTGTTCGCCCGCCGCGCCATCGAAATCGAATGGATTCTCTCGGAGGATTTGGAGCGCAACCAATCCTTCGAGCGGCTGGCGCGGGCGGATGGCATCATCGTGCCGGGGGGCTTTGGCGAGCGCGGTATCGAAGGGAAGATCTTGGCGGCGCGTTACGCGCGCACGCAGCGCGTTCCGTATCTGGGGCTGTGTCTGGGGATGCAAGTGATGTGCATCGAACTGGCGCGCGTCGCGCTCGCCAGCGACGAACCGAATTCCACCGAGTTCAATCCGGCGACGCGCGACCCGGTGATTGACCTGATGCCGGGTCAGCGGGGGATCGCGGAAATGGGGGGAACGATGCGGCTGGGTCGCTATCCGTGCCGATTGATGCCGGGAACGATCGCCGCGCGCGCGTACGAGACCGACTTGGTCTGGGAACGGCATCGCCATCGTTTCGAATTCAACAACGCCTACCGCGATCGGCTGGCGAAAGCCGGTTTGGAGTACAGCGGCTTGTCGCCGGATGGGAATCTGGTAGAGATCGCGGAGCTGCGCGAGCATCCGTTTATGCTCGGCACACAATTTCATCCCGAATTCAAATCGCGACTGGAACGCCCCCATCCGCTCTTTCGCGAGTTCGTGCGCGCGGCGGCGCGTTTCAGCGAGACGCGCAGTTTCACTTGACGTTCGGCGCGTAACGCGCTACAATGGGCGCAACTCGATAATCTGCGATCTGCCGAGGGGATAATGGAAATCATCTTGATCGTCGTTCTGGCTCTGCTCGTCGTCGCGCTGGCGGTTTGGGTCGTTTTCCTCGAAGCGCGTCATCGCCAACTCGCCGCGTCTTTCCGCGCCTTGATGACCGGACGCGGCGGCGCGGACCTTGAAGCGACGCTTCTGGGTTTCGTCGCGCGGATGGATCGGATCGAGCAGGTGACACAAGCGATGGAAAGCCGCGTCGCCACCCTCCAAGTCCAACAGCCCTACCACGTGCAACACATCGGAGTGGTGCGCTTTAATCCATTTGCGGACAAGGGGGGCGATCAGAGTTTCGTGCTGGCAATACTCGACGACCACGCGGATGGCGCAGTGATCAGCGCGTTACATTCGCGCAGCGATGTGCGCGTCTACGCCAAGCCGGTCGTCGGGGGACAATCTACGTACACACTGACCCAGGAGGAGCGAGAGGCGATTGCGCGCGCGATGAAGCCGCGCGCGTGAGGCGGATGATACTGGCCGATTGAAGAATCGAGAGACCTTCAGTCGAATCGAGTTTTGCGGACAAAGCGTGCGCGACATTCGATTCGACTGTTTTTTTCTGGCGGAGGAATGCTTTACTGCGCGGGCGCAAGTTCGATGCGTCGAGTGGAGCGCGCCGGACGCGAGTGCCACAGTCCCAACCCAGCGACGAAGGTGAAACCCGCCGCGTACAACAGCAGGTAGGGGAGCGTCCAGACGAGGCGTTGCTGCCACGCGATCGCTACACCTGCCCAGGCGTACAGCGCGAGCGCGACTTCGCCGAGCGTGGTCCAACTGAACGGGAGGGTGTAGCGTTTGGTCTCCCACGCGTCCGCGTCGCTTTCGACGCGGAACTTGGGTGTGCGCCGAAAGTTGTTGTGGCGTCCGGTGAGCGCTTCCAGAACAGCGAGTGAGTTGTTCAGCGCGATGCCGGTGCCCAAGAGGAGCAGCACTGCGAAATAACCCAAGCGCGCCAGCCAATCGGGGTAGAGGGCGCGTTGCGAGAGAGCGTACACGGTCACTGGACCCAGCATCGCAAAACTAAAGTACAGCATAGCGTCGGGGAAGCGCGTGTCGAGCAACATCAGCGGGACGAGCGTGAGCAGCAACACGAGCATCAACGGATTCATCAGATAGCCCGAGAGATGCAGCCAGCCCTGCGCCCGTTTGAAGAGCGGCACGCCCGGCGCGGTAAAGATTTGCCAGCCCAGTTTGACCAGACACTGGGTCGAACCTTTTGCCCAACGAAATTGTTGTCGCTTGAACGCGTGAATCTGCGGCGGAATCTCGGCCGGCGCGACGACCTCCGGCAGGAAGAGGAATTTCCAACCGCGCATCTGGGCGCGATAACTCAGGTCGAGGTCTTCGCTGAGTGTTTCGGTGTGCCATCCCCCCGCGTCTTCGATGCAGGCGCGTCGCCACACCCCGGCGGTGCCGTTGAAGTTGAAGAACAGATCGTTGCGCGAGCGCGCGGTTTGTTCGACGACGAAATGCCCGTCGAGGAGGATGGCTTGGGCGCGCGTGAGCGCGGAGTAGGTCGCGTTGAGGTGCCCCCAGCGCGTCTGCACGAGACCAAGTTCCGGGTGGGCGAGGAGATGCGGCACTGTGCGCCGGAGAAAATCCGGCGGGGGGACAAAATCCGCGTCGAAGATGGCGATGTACTCGCCGGTCGCGCGTGCTAGCCCTGCGGCGAGTGCGCCGGCTTTGAAGCCAGAGCGATCGGCGCGACGAATCAATGTAATGTCTATGCCGCGTCGCCGATGGTACTCGACGCGCGCCTGTGCGATCGCGGTGGTCTCGTCGTCCGAATCGTCCAGCACTTGAATTTGCAAATGCTCGCGTTCCCAGTCGAGCGCGGCGGCGGCATCAATCAATCGTTCGACGACGTACAGTTCGTTGTAAATCGGCAATTGCACCGTCACGCGCGGCATAGTGGTCAGTGCCGGCGTTTCGATGGTTTCGTTTCGTTTTCGCCAGTACAAACCGGCGGTCAGCAGAATATTGAATCCATAGATCGCCAGGGCAAGGGCAGCGACCAAGTACAGCGCAGCAAGAATCGAACTCACACTAAACCTCCCCACAGGACAAGTAACAAGGCAAAAGTATACCACCGTTCGAGTTTTTGGACAAAGTGCGGCCCTGAGCCGTGTGCGTTTTGAGTTTTCGTCGCGTTGGCGATATAATAAGTCGAGGGGTAATGTGATCACAGTTGGAATTGACATTGGCGCGCGGATGACCAAGGCGGTGGTTCTGCGCGGTGACGACACGCATATTGCCGCGTGCGTCTTTACCGGATTCGAACAAGCGCAAGCCGGCGAACGCGCCCTCGCAGACGCGCTGGCGGCAGCGCGCCACGCGCGCGCTGAGGTGGCGTGCCTGATCACGACCGGCGCGGGACGGCAGGCATTCCCATCCGCCGCGCGCGACGTGACCGAGATTACGGCAGACGCGCACGCCATCGCGTTCCTGCATCCGCAGGTGCGTACGCTGATTGATGTCGGCGCGGAAGAGGCGCGCGCGCTGCGCTGCGCCGAGGGCAAGGTTGTGGATTTCGTCGTCAACGAAAAGTGCGCGGCGGGCGCGGGGGTGTTCATCGAGACGATGGCACGCGCACTCGAAGTGGATTTGGAGGAGATGGGGGTGCTGTCCCAGCAGGCGACCACGACGTTGCCGCTGAACGCGCAGTGTACCGTCTTTGCCGAGTCCGAGGTCGTCTCGCTGATTCACGCCCGAACCCCCAAACCGGCGATCGTCCGCGCCGTGCATGATGCAATCGCCGGCCGAGTCGCGGCGATGGTACGCCGCATCGGCATCGCCCCGCCGGTCGCGCTCGTCGGTGGCGTGGCGCGCAACAGCGGCTTTGTGGACGCGCTGGAACGCGCGCTGGAGGTGAGCGTGCTCGTCCCCGCCGAGCCAGAGTTCGTCAGCGCGCTCGGCGCGGCACTCATCGCGAGAGAGGCATAATGTCCCAAGAGTTTTGGCGTTGGAAGGAGTACAATTGGCGCGCGTCGGATGTGTCGTGGCAGGATGGCGCTCTCATCACGGCTGGCGTTGACGTTGGCTCGGTCAGCACGCAAGCAGTGGTGATGGTGGATGGAAAACTGTACGCGTACGCGAATCGGCGTACCGGTTCGGATAGTCCGGAGAGCGCGCACAAGGCGATGGAGTGGGCGCTGCAGGGGACTGGCCTTACGCTCGACCGGATTCACTACATCATCGGCACCGGTTATGGGCGCGTCAATGTCCCGTTCGCGCACAAGACGATGACGGAGATTGCCTGTCACGCGCGCGGCGCAAATTTCCTGTATGGTCCGAGCGTCCGTACCGTACTCGATATGGGGGGACAGGACTGCAAGGCGATTCGGATTGACGCGCAGGGCAAGGTGCTCGCGTTTCTGATGAATGACAAGTGCGCGGCGGGCACCGGCCGCGGACTGGAGGTGTTCGCCGATTTGATGCAGGTGCCTATCGAAGAGATGGGGGAGTTGTCGTTGCAAGTGGAGCAAGAGCCGGAGCCAGTATCGAGTATGTGTGTCGTGTTCGCCAAATCGGAGGCGATAGGGCTATTGCGCAAGGGGTGGCGTAAGAACGAGGTGCTCGCGGCATACTGTCGTGCGATGGCGCATCGAGTGGCTTTGCTCCTCACGCGGCTCGGCATCGAAAGGGAATTCGTCATCACCGGCGGCATCGCCAAGAATATTGGTGTGGTGGCGCGTGTGGAGAAAGAATTGGGCATCACCGCGCTGAAACCGAACTTTGATACGCAAATCGCCGGCGCGGTCGGCGCGGCGCTGATAGCGCGAGAGAAAAAACGTTAGCGGAGTCACTCTCGACTCCGCCTTCGACTTGCAACTGCGAAACCTTGCAATCTGAAACTCACCGATGCAACCGTCGCGC
>DYLA01000013.1:0-4144 GCA_020722265.1 Anaerolinea sp. | reverse complement strand
GTCAACTCTTCCGCCGTGCGATTCAACGCCGCGTGCTTGTCCATATAGTTGGCGAGCAGCGCCGGCATCAGCCCTTTCGCTTCTACCTCCGCCTTCGGCAAAAAATACTCCAAGATGTCCGAGGGATGCTCGCGCGTCATCTCCACTTCGGGATCGCCGCCCTCGTGCTTCGCCGAAATGTTCTTGACGTGGTCGGCAAGTTCCAAGAGCTCCGCGCGGCGATTGTACGGCTGGCGCACGATGTGCTTCCACGTCTCGGTAATGTGATGCTCGATGCGGACGACATCTTCAAAGCCAAATTTCTTGCGAATGTCCGCGGCTGCTTCGATCGTCGCGTTGTTCACCGAGTTGCTCAAGTTGAAACCGATGAGCGGCGTCGTGCCGTCGGGTCGCGCGAACAGTTTCGCCATCATCAGCGTCCACGCGATAAAGTACGGATTGTCGTTCCCGACGTAGACCGAAATCTTGAACTCGTTGTTGAGGCCGAGCCGATGAATCAAATAGCCAATGAGAATCGTCCCCGCGTTGATGTTCAGCACCTGATAGATGCCGTAGTTGGTGTAATAGTACAGAAACTCGTCGAGCCATTTGAGCGCGTACTCATTCGGCTGACCGATGCCGCCGAAATAGCCGGTGATCGTATCGGGTCCGCCCAGATGCACGTTCGAGCCGTCGGTTCCCTTCGTGTCGAGCGTGTCCACGTACGACGCGCCGATCGCTTGCATCGCTGCCATCCCCGCGAGCAAGTCGCCTTGATCGGCTTCCGATTCTTTCATGTAGCGCACGCGGATAAAGCGCCCCGGCATCAGTTCGCGATTCGCGATCGCCTGTTTCGCTTCGACGATGAGCCACGGGAAATACTGAAACGCGCTGATTTCGAGCGTGACCGCGTACGCCTTCTTGAATTTCATCGTCGCGGCGGCATCGCCCAACACCTTGCGCCGATAATCGGCGATGCTGACGAACGCGCCCGCGTCGCGTTGCGCGATCAGCCATTCCAAATCCGGGAGGTACGGCGAATTCATCGCGCGCAGTCGCTGCATCAAATTCGGCAGCGCGCGCGCCTCTTCCGATTGGCGATTGATCTCGTCAATCGTCCCGTACTTGGCGATCACCTCCAGCACGTCGTTGACCAATTTGCCTTTGGGATCGAGCAGGAGATCGTTGATCGCTGCCAGATTGCGCGCAGGAATTTTCAAGCGTTTGCGTAGTTTGTCGTTCATTTTTCCCTCCCGCAGGGGCAAACCTATGTGTTCGCCCATCGTAGGGCAGACACGCCGGTCTGCCCTACGCTTATCCCACCATCTTCACCAACTCGGCGTACTCGTCGTCCTTGATGCCGAACCAGTTTTCGGGCTGCGGGAATTGCTTGCTCGTCACTTCGGCGACGTACTGCTTGAGCCCCTCGCCGATCACTTTGCCCGCGTCGCCGAACACCTTTGCCATCTTCGGCTTGAATTTGGGGTACAAGCCGAACATATCGTGGAAGATGAGCAGTTGTCCGTGCGCGTGCGGTCCCGAGCCAAGCGAGATGATGGGGATGCTCGCGCGTTTCGTGATCAGTTCGCACACGCGGTCGGGCACCATTTCGAGCAGAATCGCGAAACACCCCGCGTCTTCGAGCGCGCGCGCATCGTCCACGATTTTCTTTGCCTGCGCCGCGCCGCGACCTTGCACCTTGTAGCCGCCGAGCGCGGCGACGCTTTGCGGCGTGAGACCCAGATGCCCCATACACGGGATTCCCGATTTGACGATGCCTGCCACGCGATCCGCCATTTCGATTCCGCCTTCTAGTTTCACAGCGTCGCACGCGGCTTCCGCCATAAAGCGCCCCGCGCAGCGAATCGCGGTTTCGACGGAGGGCTGGTACGTCATATACGGCATATCGCCGATGAGCCACGCGTTCGGCGTGCCGCGTCGCACCGCTTGCACGTGCGGCATCATCACGTCCTGCGTCACCGGCAACGTCGAATCGTACCCCAGAATCGTCATCCCCAGCGAATCGCCGACCAGCACAATGTCCACGCCCGCCTGCTCGACGAGGTGCGCCATCGGATAATCGTAACAGGTGATCATCGTGATCGGCTCGCCGCGCCGCATCTTGTCGTAGAGGGTGCCGAGGGTCACTTTTTGTCGCTTCGTTTCTGTCATTGAGACCTCCTTGTCTAGTATGACTGCAGACTCGACGAGATTATAGTGCGTGTCGTACGGAATGTCAAAGCGCGTGCACCCCTTGCGCGCGGCGGCGTGCGATGCGCACCAGCGCAAAGAGCGCGATACCAATCCACACAAGATTCACAAAGGTCGAAGGATACGCGCCCCAGTAGATCGTGTTGGCGGCGAGAAATACCCCGCCGACGAGATTCAACCCTTGATACGCGACCGAATCGCTCTTGAGACGATGGGATGAGACGAATAGGTACGCCGCGAGGACGGCCGCCGAGCCCGCCCAGCCGATGAGGTTGACGACAAGATTCGTGTCCATACGCGCCTCACCCTTCGAGAGATTCCTTCAATTCTCGCGCGGCTTGCTCCCACGAAAACCGGCGCGCCTGCGCGAATCCCCGCGCGCGCAAACTTTCGCGCAACGAGGCATCCGTCAACGCGCGGTGCAGCGCGTCCGCCATCGCCTCCACATCGCGCGGGTCAAAGTAGAGCGCGGCCTCTCCGGCAACCTCCGGCAGCGATGACGCGTTCGAGGTGATGACCGGCGCGCCGCACGCCATCGCCTCCACAATCGGCAAGCCGAACCCCTCGTACAACGACGGGTACGCGAACAACATCGCCCCGGCGTACAGCGCGGGCAGATCGTCATCAGCGACAAACTCGGGAAACACCACGCGCGCTTGCAACCCCAGCCGCGCCACAACTTGGAAAACCTCGTCGAACAGCCAGCCGCGCCCGCCGGCAATGACGAGCAACAAATCCGAAATCTGAAATCTGGAATCTGAAATCAGTTTTCCAAACGCCTCGACCAAGCGCGCGTAATTCTTGCGCGGCTGGAGGGTGCTGACCGAAAGCACGTAGGGCTTGCCGCGCGTCAGCGCGCGCACGCGGGCTTGCGCATCGGGCGCGACGTGCGGGGAAAAGCGCGCGTCTACACCGGAGTACAGCACCCGGACTTTTTCGAGTGGCACACCGTAGACCTCGACGAGGTCGCGCTGGGTGCTCACCGCATCCGCCAGAATCAAATCCGCACGCGCGATCGAGGGCGGCACGGCGCGAGCAAGATAGCGGAGCAACGGGGCGGGAAAACACTCCGGCACGCGGACGTACGAGAGATCGTGGATGGTGACGAGCGTGCGCCGCGCGCGCGTCGGCGGCAGCAGAAAATCGGGCGAGTAGAACACGTCCACTGGACCGATGAACGCTTCGATCGGCAGCGGGACGCGGGCGCGCTGCCACAGCGCGGCGAGGATACGCTCGGTCAGCGGCGCGCGATGAATCGAGAAGTTCACGCCCCAGTCGAAGCGCAGCGCATCCGCGCGCGCGTCGCGTGGAACAAAGAGGGCGTACCGATGATCGTGGTCGAGACGCGCGAGGGCGTGCACCAATTCGCGCGCGTAGCGTCCGATGCCGGCGCGCTCGCGCGTTGCCGATGTGAAATCAATGCCGATCTTCACGTCTGCCTATCCGACTATATGCCGCGATAAGTCGTCCGCCGATTGACGGTGAAATTCCAAAACAACACGACGACGATCGCCGTCGCCTTGGCAAGGTTGTAGCCGAGCGTGAAACCAAACAAGGGCTTGAACATCCAAGTTCCTGTCGCCCAGAACACGGCTTGGTTGATACCCAAACCCAAGAGGTTGACCAATGCGAATTGTCCGAACTGTGTCGACAAGGGGCGCGCACGCGATTCGGGGAATGTCCAGAGCCGGTTCCAGGTAAAATTGCTGATGATGGCACACGTCACCGAGACGATGTTTGCGAAAAAGTCGTTCCAGCCGAACACCTGCACCAGCAGATTGAGCACACCAAAATCCACCACCGCGCCAATCGCCCCGACGATAGCGAATTTCACAAAACGCGCCAGTTCATTTTGATTGTCGAAAACGAGTGCAAAAAGATCAGGCAAGAAAAACCCCTCCCTCAGCCTAGATTTCGCACCTGCGCGCTGGGACAAGCCAATTGACAGGCTAAG
>DYLA01000209.1 GCA_020722265.1 Anaerolinea sp. | reverse complement strand
GGCATCAAGTGCACCAGTTTTGACGTCTCCACGATTGAATGTAGCGTTACCCATTCTAGCACAAATCGAGGAAAAAGAAAACCTTGCTAATTCGCCCAAAGTCGAGTAAAATAGCGCGCGTGACGCTCATCCTCCGAACGGTCGGAGGAGGCGTCTGGCAGGAGGAAATATGAAGATCGTCCTCGATGCGATGGGAAGCGACGCGCGTCCGACGCCGGACGTGGAAGGGGCGGTGCGCGCGGCGCGCGCCTATGGCCTCACCGTCATCCTCGTCGGCGACCAAGCGCGTATCCAAGCCGAACTCGCCAAGCACGATACGCGCGGGCTCGCGCTCCCGATCGTCCACGCGCCCACTGACATCGGGATGACCGAGCATGTCGAAGCCGTCAAAGCGAAAAGAGAGGCTTCGATGAACGTCGCGCTGAAACTCGTCAAGGACAAGCAAGCGGACGCGTTCGTCACTGCCGGCAACACCGGCGCGGCGATGGCAGCCGCTATCGTTGGACCGTTCGCGCTCGGACGCATCCAGGGCATCAAACGCCCCGCGCTCACCACCCTCTTCCCCACCAACACCGGTCGCTGCCTCTTGCTCGACATCGGTGCGAACACGGAAGTGAAACCGGAATATCTCTATCAATTCGCGCTGATGGGCTCGATCTACGCGGAAAGAGGCTTGGGCATTCGCCAGCCGCGCGTCGCGCTCCTCTCGAACGGCGAAGAGGAAGGCAAAGGTCCGATGGTCGTGCGCGAGGCGTACGCGCTCTTGAAGCAGAGCCAGTTGAACTTCATCGGCAACGCGGAAGGGCGCGACATTCCGCAGGGCAACGCCGATGTGATCGTGTGCGATGGCTATGTGGGGAACGTCGTCATCAAATTGAGCGAAGCGTTGGCGAAAACGCTCGTCGGATTCATCAAGGACGAAATCAAGCAACGCCCCCTCGCGATGGTGGGCGCGCTCCTCGCCAAGCCCGCGTTCGACGCGCTCAAGGCGCGGCTCGATCCCTCCGCCATCGGCGGCGGGATGCTGCTCGGCGTGGATGGCGTGGTCGTCATCGGACACGGCCGCTCGGATGCGCGGGCGATCCAGAACGCGCTGCGCGTTGCGAAAGACGCGGTGGAAGGGAACGTCGTCGAACTGATTCGCGCGGGTTTGCAAGGAGAGGCGAACGGAAAATGACACCTTGGCGTTCGGCGCGTCCGCGCGTCGTGATTACCGGGATGGGCGCGATCACGCCGCTCGGCAACACGGTGGAAGAGTTTTGGCAAAACTTGCTCGCGGGCAATTCTGGCATCGCTCCCATCACGCTGTTCGATGCGCGCCCGTATAGAACGCGCATCGCCGGCGAGGTCAAAGGGTTCGACGCGACACACTATGGCATCGAGGCGAAAGAGGCGCGGCGGATGGGGCGCGCGACGCTCTTTGCCCTCGCGGCGGCGCGGGACGCCATCGCCGACGCGGGCTTGCGCGCGCCGCTGGGCGATAGAATCGGCGTCGTGCTGGGCACCGGCTTGGGCGGCTTTGCCGAAGCGATCAAAGAGCACGCGGCGTTCGAGCGCCAGGGCACCAGCCGCGTCAGTCCATTTCTCGCCGCCGTCATTCTGCCGAATATGCCGGCGTTCTACCTCGCCCACTATTACGGCGCCCACGGTTTCAATTCGACGCTAGTCACCACGTGCGCGGCAGGCACGGACGCCATCGGCGCGGCGACGCTCGCCATTCGGCGCGGCGAGGCGGACGCGATGTTGGCAGGCGGGGCGGACGCCATCATCGCCGACATCATCTTTACGGCGTTCGGCGCGCTGCGCGCGCTGTCGACGCGCAACGACGAGCCGACACGCGCCAGCCGTCCCTTCGACAAGGATCGCGATGGGCTCGTCATCGGTGAAGGCGCAGGCGTCGTTGTACTGGAGGAATGGGAGCACGCCCGCGCGCGCGGCGCCAAGATCTACGCCGAAGTGCTCGGCTATGCCACCAACTCGGATGGCTATCACTTTGTCGCGCCCGAGCCGCAAGCCACTGGTGCGATCCGCGCGATGCGCGCCGCGCTCGCCGATGCGGGCGTCACCCCCGAGGAGGTGGATTATATCAACGCCCACGCGACGGCGACTGCGCTGAACGATCCCATCGAAACGTTCGCCATCAAACAGGTTTTCGGCGCGCGCGCCGACGCCATTCCCATCAGCGCGACCAAGTCTATGACCGGACACGCGATGGGCGCCAGCGGCGCGTTCGAAGCCATCGTTTGTGCGCTGACGCTCCGCGATCAGCACATTCATCCAACCGCCAACTGTGAAACCCCCGACCCGGCGTGCGACCTCGACTATGTGCCGTTGCGCGCGCGGCGCGCCTCGGTGAACATCGTCCTGTCCAACTCGTTCGGCTTTGGCGGTCAGAACGCGTGTCTGGTATTCGCCAAATCTGACTCGAAGAGGAGTATGTAATGATTCCTGACACTCTCACCCTACCCCCGGCAGAAGCCGTCGCCGCGCAGCGATTGAACCCGGAGGCAGTCGCGCTCGCGCTGGCGCAGGCGCGCGCGCGCAAGTCACGCGTCGTCGTGACGGGGATGGGCGCGATCACGCCGCTCGGTTTGACGCCGGAGGAATTCTGGCAAAACCTGCTCGCCGGCAAATCGGGCATCGGTCCGGTCACGCTTTTCGACGCGAGCGACTACAAGACACGCATCGCCGCCGAGGTGAAAGGGTTCGACCCGTGCAAGTACGTGGATAGCAAAGACGCGCGGCGGATGGGGCGCGCCACGCTCTTCGCGCTCGCCGCTGCCAAAGACGCGCTGACCGACGCCGGCTTCCAAGAGAATCTCGGCGAGAACGACCGCGCCGGCGTCCTCATCGGCACCGCGCTCGGCGGGTTTGTGGAGGCGATGAAAGCGTACGACGAGTTTTTGAAGAAGGGTCCCGATCGCGTCAGTCCGTTTCTCGCTGCCGTCATCCTGCCGAATATGCCCTCGTTCTACGTCGCGATGCACTATCGCGCGCGCGGCTACAACTCGACCGTCGTGACCGCGTGTGCGGCGGGGACGCACGCCGTCGGCGCAGCGGCGGAGGTGATTCGCCGCGGCGACGCGGACATTATGCTGACGGGCGGCGCGGACGCGATCATCTCAAGCATCGTCTTCGCCGCGTTCGGCGTGATGCGCGCGATGTCCACGCGCAACGACGACCCGACGCACGCCATGCGGCCCTTCGACAAGAATCGCGATGGGTTCGTCGTTGGCGAGGGCTCGGCGATCTTGGTGCTGGAGAGTCTGGAGCACGCCCTCGCGCGCGGGGCGCGCATCTATGCCGAAGTGCTCGGCTACGCGACGAACTCGGATGCGTATCACTTTGCTGCGCCTGATCCGGAGGCGCTGGGCGCGACGCGGGCCATGCAAGCCGCGATGCGCAACGCGAATGTCTCGCTCGATCAGGTGGATTACATCAACGCGCACGGCACTTCGACGTTGTTGAACGACGCGGGCGAGACGCTGGCGATCAAACGGGTCTTTGGCGAGCGCGCCTACAAAATCCCTATCAGTTCGACGAAATCTATGATTGGTCACTCGATGGGCGCGGCCGGCGCGTTCGAAGCGGTGGCGTGCGTGATGACGCTGCGCGATCAAAAAATCCATCCGACGGTCAACTACGAAACGCCCGATCCCACGTGCGATCTCGATTATGTGCCGAACGTGGCGCGCAATGCTTCGGTGAACATTCTCCTGTCCAACTCCTTCGGTTTGGGTGGGCAGAACGCTTGCCTCGTGCTCGGAAAGTACAAGTAGTAACGGTCAATTAACAACCAGTTGTTAACTATGCATCGAAGGAACCTATGCGCGTAATCACCAATGACAAATTGATCGAACGGCGGAGTCGGTACGCGCGCTATGCGGCGTTTGGCGGAATGGGCTTGCTGCTCGCCTCGCTTGTCAGTTCGTTTCGCAGCGATTACCTCGCGCTGGCCTACGCTGCCCTCTTCGCCGGCTTTATCCTGGCGTACATCGGCTCGGTGTTGGCGAACAAATGGCTCAAGCAGCCCCGCGCCGACCAAGCGCTCGTCAAGTCGCTCAAGGGACTCGATCAGCGATACCATCTTTATAACTTTCTCCTCCCCGCACCGCACGTCTTGCTGACGCCGACCGGCGTCCTCGTTTTCAAAACCAAGTCGCACGAAGGGGCGATCACGCGCGCGAACGGCAAATGGTCGCAAGCGTGGCGCTGGTCGCGCCTCTTCGGCGGGATGGGGGAGGAGCCGCTAGGCAATCCGCTCGTCGAACTCGACGAGGAGATCGCCAAGATGCGGAAACTCCTCGCCAAGAAAATTCCCTCCGCCGAAGCGGTGCCGCTGGAGGGCTATGTTGTCTTCACCGACCCGCGCGCCCAGTTATCGCTCGATGACCCGAACTTGCCGGTGGTCCGCGCGGACAACCTCAAAGAGACGCTGCGCAAAAGCAAGCGCGGACCTGCCCTGCCGCCGCAACTATTTGCCGATGTGGAGAAGGCGCTGAATGACATTGCCGAAGCAAAAACAGCCCAATAGCGAAATGTGCTTCGTCTGCGGACGCAGCAACCCCATCGGCTTGCGGATGCAGTTCTTTGCCGGCGCGGATGGGTGCGTCTATGCCGGTTATACGCCGCGCGCCGAACACCAAGGGTTTCCCGGCGTGATGCACGGCGGACTGGTGACCGCGATGCTCGACGAACTCATCGGGCGCGCCGCGATTCCCGACAACGTGTGGTGTATGACCGCCAAACTGGAAGTGCGCTTTAGGAAGCCGGTGCCGATTGGCGTGCCGCTCAAACTCAAAGGCGAAATCACCAAAAAGACCAAGCGACTGCTCGAAGGTCGCGGCGAAATTCGGTTGGAGGATGGGACGCTTGCCGCCGAAGCGTATGCCACGTACATCCCCATTCCCCCGTCCCAACTCGTGCAGTACCAAGACGCGCTCGCGGGCTGGCGCGTGGACGAGTGAGCAGGTGCGAAATCTTAGTTGAAATGACTCTTGGA
>DYLA01000208.1 GCA_020722265.1 Anaerolinea sp. | reverse complement strand
AGGAGGGACAGCGAATGTTCGACAAGAAAGAACTAGAATCCGTTCAGCAAGCGAAGGAACGCTGGGAAGAAACGACGTTACAGCCAACGCTCACGCGTTCCCCCGAACGCCGCGACAAATTCATCACCACCTCGTCCGAAGAAATCGAGCGACTCTACACACCGCTCGACCTCGCGGCAATGGACTATGCGCGCGATCTAGGGATGCCGGGCGAATACCCGTACACGCGCGGCGTCCATTCCACGATGTATCGCGGGCGCCTCTGGACGATGCGAATGTTCGCAGGATTCGGCACCGCGGAGGAAACGAACGCGCGCTTCAAGTACTTGCTCGCACACGGCGAGACGGGACTCTCCACCGCGTTCGATATGCCGACGCTGTACGGCTACGATACCGATTCGCCGCGCGCGGTGGGCGAGTTTGGCAAGTGTGGCGTCGCGATTTCGTCGCTCGCCGATATGGAAATTCTTTTCGACGGCATCCCCGTTGACCAAGTCACCACCTCGATGACGATCAACTCGCCTGCCGCGATCATCTGGGCGATGTACATCGCGGCGGCGGAAAAGCGCGGCATCCCGCGCGCCAAACTCGGCGGCACGATTCAGAACGACATCCTCAAGGAATACATCGCCCAAAAAGAATTCGTCTTTCCGCCGCACCCTTCGATGCGCCTCGTCGTGGACACGATGGAATTTGGCACGCGCGAAATGCCGCTCTGGAACACGATTTCGATTTCGGGCTATCACATTCGCGAGGCGGGCGCGACCGCCGCGCAAGAACTGGCGTTCACGCTTGCCGATGGAATGGAGTACGTCCGCTGGGGCATTGCGCGCGGAATGAACGTGGACGAATTTGCGCCGCGCCTCTCGTTTTTCTTCAACGCGCACAACGATTTCTTCGAAGAGATCGCCAAGTACCGCGCGGCGCGGCGCATCTGGGCGCGCTGGATGCGCGAAAAAATTGGCGCGCGAAATCCGCGTTCGTGGCTGATGCGTTTTCATACCCAGACCGCGGGCGTCTCGCTCACCGCGCAACAACCGATGAATAACGTTGTCCGCGTCGCACTGCAAGCGCTCGCGGCGGTGCTCGGCGGCACACAATCGCTGCACACGAATTCACTCGACGAAGCCTGGGCGCTGCCGAGTCAAGACGCCGTAACCATCGCGCTGCGCACGCAGCAAATCATCGCGCACGAGTCGGGCGTGACGAACACGGTGGACCCACTCGGCGGTTCGTACTTTGTCGAGGCGCTGACGAATCGGCTAGAGCAAGCCGCGCACGCGTACTTCGACCGCATCGAAAAACTCGGCGGCGTGCTGCCTGCCATCGAACGCGGATTCTTCCAACGTGAAATCGCGGAGAGCGCGGCGCGCTACCAAACCGAAATCGAAAAGAAAGAGCGCGTTATCGTCGGCGTGAACGATTACGTGGTGCCAGAAGAATTAAAAGTGCCGCTGTTGCGCGTGGACGAGGCGGGCGCGCAACGGCAAATCGCACGCTTGCAGCGCGTTCGGCGCGAGCGCGACAATGCCCACGTGGGCGCGTGCCTGGACGCGCTTCGCGACGCGGCGCAGCGCGAGCGCGTGAACTTGATGCCGCTGTTCATTGACGCGGTGAAGGCTTACGCGACACTCGGTGAAATCATGGATGTGCTGCGAAAAGTTTGGGGGGAGTACAAAGAGCCGGTGATTGTGTGATTGTCGCAGCCAGGAGATTTTATGGACGAACGCAAACAGACCATTACCGAGGCAATGATTCGCCGCCGTGTGGGCGAACGGAGTTTCGAGCGCGGGCAGCATTACTTTCACGCGGGGCGCATCGTCAACGCGCGCCGCGCCGGCGCGATGCTCAAAGCGGACTGTCATGGTTCCTACGACAATCTCTATCGCGTCCGCGCGACGATCGAGGAGGGGGCAATCGCCGACGCGGATTGTTCGTGCCCGGTCGGCAGCGGCGGCCACTGCAAGCACGTCGCCGCGCTGCTCCTCACTTGGCTCAAACGTCCTGAAGATTTTCGCGAGGTCGAGGAAGTGGACGCCGCGCTGTCGCGCCGCAGCAAAGACGAGTTGGTCGCGCTCATTCGACAAATGCTTTTGCGCGCGCCGGAACTCGAATCCTTGCTGGAAGTGCCATTGCCTACAGGCAAACGAACGGGGCAAAAGGTCAATCCCGAAACGTATCGCCGCCAGGTCGCTGCGGCATTTCGCGGCTATGACGATGAGGGAGGTGACACAACGCAGATTGCCGAAAAGATAAGCGCGACCGTCGCCATCGCCGATGGATTCCTCGCACAAGGCGAAGCGGACAATGCCGCCGCGATCTATCAGGCGACGCTGAACGAGGTGCTGGCACGTTACAGCGAATTCGATGACGAAAGCGGCGACTTGAGCCAAGTCGTCGGCGATTGCGTCGAGGGGCTAGGACGCTGCCTGGAGGACGAGACTGCCGACACGGCGCGGCGCGAACAAATCTTGCGCGCGCTCTTCGAGGTGTACGCGTTCGACGTGAACTTGGGAGGCGTGGGCTTGGGTGACGATGTGCCAGACTTGCTTCTGCGGCATACGAACGACGCGGAGAAACCGCGCGTTAGCGCATGGACGCTCGCCGCGATGAA
The DNA here is from genome assembly GCA_020722265.1 of Anaerolinea sp. Lineage (GTDB taxonomy): Bacteria > Chloroflexota > Anaerolineae > UBA4142 > UBA4142 > DYLA01. Next base: position 2,427 of record DYLA01000208.1, on the reverse strand, counting down.
AAAGCAATCGAAAGAGGATTGGAGCGACCACTGGCATCGCCAGGTGTATGGTGGTTTCTTGCTCCGGTTGCAGGCGCATCAACTCGACGACGAGGGCTATCTGCGACTGTGTCGCGAATCGCATCGTTTGAACGATTTGGTGGAGCGACTGCTCTCGCTCGGACGTGTGGAGGAGGCAATCGAGGAGGCACAGCGCGCGAGCGATTACGAGGCGCTGGAACTGGCAGATATTTTCGTGCGACACAAACACGCGGATGCCGCCGAACGCATGATGTTCGCGCGCGCCAAGACGACGCAAGACACGCGCGTCTGGGACTGGTTGACGAAACAGCAAAAGGCGCGCGGCGATCCAGCGACCGCGCTCGTCTGGGCGCGCCGAGTCTTCGATGTGCGCCCATCGCCCGAACAGTACCGCGAGATCCAGTCGCTGGCGCAGCGTACCCACACCTGGGAGAGCGTGCGCGCTGAGTTGCTCGCCGATCTGAACAAGAAAAAGCATTTCGACTTGCTGATAGAGATCTTCCTTCTGGAGAAAGATATTGATGCCGCCTTGGCGACGTTGGAACAGACCCCCAGCGATTCTCCTTTCGGCTATGCCGATCTCGCTCTCCCAGTGGCAAAAGCGGCAGAAGCCTCTCGCCCGCGCGACGCGTTACGGATATACCAGCAAGCCGCCGAGCAGATCATCGCCGCGCGCGCTCGTGGGGCGTACGCGGAAGCATGCGAACACTTGGCGCGCGTACGGCAACTCTATCGCAAGTTGGACGAAGGGCACGCGTGGGAAGAGTATCGGCAGAAGATTGATGCCGAAACCAAGTCGCTGCGCGCGTTCAAGGAGGAGATGGCGCGCGCCAAGTTGTGATGCTGCTCATCCTCCTGCGAATTGCTTTCGCCAAACTTGCTGAACAAAGCCAATGGCGCATCCCTACTTGAGCCGCGCATACAACGCGTTCAGTAGCGAGTGCCCTTCATCGTCGGCGCTGATTTCCCAGATCATCACCCCGCCGAGTTTCCGGTTGCGCGCGTACTCGGCTTTGAGGGCGAGCGATTCCGGATCGTCGTAACTGATCAGGATGCCGGTCGCCGGATTGTAGAGCCACGGCACTTGGGCTTGGGTGTCCCAATAGCGCGTGTAGGTTGGCAGATAATTGGCTTTGAGATCGCGATAGTCGAACGCGCCGCCGCCGTACGTCCCCTGGGGTACGCCGGCGTGCTTCTGATACAAGCCCCGATTCGCCTCCGGCACCCCCTTCCAGCCGCGCCCGTAGAACGGTACACCGAGCAAGATTTTCTCCGATGGCACTCCCGCCGCGAGATACGCCTGCACCGCCGCGTGCGCGTTGTACAGCCGCGCCTTCGGATCTGACACGGGGTTGTTGGACGACGCGTAGAGGGGCGCGTTGAAACCGGTGAGCGCGCTCCACGACCCGGCGAAATCGTACGTCATCAGGTTGATCCAATCGAGATCGCGCGCGAGCCGTTCCCACGCGACGCCGGCGTACTCGTCGGGACCTGCGGGGGCGGCGATCGTCAGCAGATAGCGCGTCCGTTGCGCTGCGCCGAGCGCGTCGAGTTGTGCGCGCAATTCCGCGAGCATCGCTACATAGTTCTGCTTCTGCGCCGCGTTCGCCGGAAACTCCCAGTCCACGTCAATCCCATCGAAACCGTTATCGCGCATAAACTGGACGCACGATGCCGCGAACCGCTGGCGTGTTTCCGCTGTGCGCGCCGCGACCGGAAAATTTTTCGACCCGTCCGCGCCGCCGAGGGAGATGAGCGTTTTGAGGTGCGGATACCGCTGTTTGAGTTTTTGCAATTCCGGAAACGCAACGCTGTCGGCGGCTGGACTGCCAGAGACGCACACGCCGTTCGCCGAGACATTCGCGAACGCATAGTTGAGGTGCGTCAGTTTGTCCGCTGGCAAGTCAGCGATGCGCGTCTTGCGACTACCAATGACATTCCAACCGGCAAGGTAACCGACCAAGCGCATCGGCGTTGGCGTCGGTCGCACCGTCGGCGTGAAAGTGGCTGTGGCTGTGCGCGTGGGCGTTGGAATGTGCGTCGCGGACGCGGCAGGCACAACGAGTGTCAGCGTCGGCGAACGATGCGGCGCCGGCGAGGGGGCGGGCGTGATGAGCGTGGCGCGTGTCCCCGCGCAGGAAATCGCCCCGAGCGCGATGAACGCGAGCGCGCCGAAAAGACGCCCATCTACGCGCCCCATCGTCGCGGCGCGGCGAATATAACGAAACGCTTGCGCGAAATTCACAATGGAATATAATCGAAGACGAAATTCACTCCGAGTCGGACGAACACGATGACGCATAGGCAATCCTTTGGGTAGCACTACATTCAATCGTGGAGACGTCAAAACTGGTGTACTTGATGCTCCGCAGGGCGGGGGGCTTGGGGGGGGACACCCCCGCACCC
>DYLA01000207.1 GCA_020722265.1 Anaerolinea sp. | reverse complement strand
CACGGGACACGCGCGCCATACGGCAACTTGCATCGTTGACGACGCGCCGCCTAACTATGGGCTTGGTTGACTACTTCTTCATAACAGCCTATATCTTGCCATAGTCATAAATGATGCCACAATATGACATCATCCGCCTAGACAGCAAGAACCGGCTTGGGCTGTTCACGTTTTCAGTATAAACCATCTTTTCAGAAAGGTCAAGCACTTGCCAAAAACGTCCGCCTCCCCTTCCCATCCTCCCACCGGTTTACCAACCGGCAGGAGGATGGCGTTCCCCTAAGAATACGACATTTTCATCCGAACGCTGGTGAACGCAACTTCATCGGGATTTTCCCTCCTACTTTGCCTGCGCGCGTATCTGCGCGATCAAGGCGTCCGTTACCTCGCGCGTGCTCGACTGGCCACCCAAGTCTGGCGTCAACACGCGCCGCTCGGCGGTCACTCCCTTGATCGCCGCTTCGATCAGATTCGCCGATCGTTTCTCGCCCAGAAAGTCGAGCATCATCGCGGCGCACCAGACCGTCGCGATGGGATTCGCAATCCCCTTGCCAGCAATGTCCGGCGCAGAGCCATGCACCGGCTCGAAGAGCGACGGATACGTGCGCTCCGGGTTGATGTTGGCGCTCGGTGCGATTCCCATACTGCCACAAATCGCCGCGCCCAAGTCGGTGAGAATGTCGCCAAAGAGATTCGACGCGACCACCACGTCGAGCGATTCGGGGCGCAGGACGAAGCGTACCGTCATCGCGTCCACCAGCACGCGCTCGGTCTGCACATCGGCAAACTCCGCAGCGACTTGGGCAAAGACCTCGTCCCAGAACACCATGCTGTGCCGTTGCGCGTTCGACTTGGTCACGCTCACCAGTTTCTTGCGCCGATTCTGCGCCAGTTGGAACGCGTAGCGCACCACGCGCTCGATGCCGCTCCGCGAGAAAATCGCCGTCTCGATGGCGATCTCGTTGGGCAAGCCGCGATGCACTCGGCCGCCCGCGCCGGCGTACTCCCCTTCGGTGTTCTCGCGGATGACGACGAATTCGATGTCTCCCGGCTTTTTGCCGGCGAGTGGACTCGCGATTCCCGGCAAGAGCACACTCGGGCGCACACAGGCATACTGCTCAAACCCTTGACGAATCGGCAGAAGCAGTCCATGCAGGGTGATGTGGTCGGGCACGGAGGGAAACCCAACCGCGCCAAAGTAGATGACATCGAAGAATTCGAGTGTCTTGAGAGCGTCCTTCGGCATCATCTCGCCATGCTGGAGATAATACGCACAGCCCCAGGGAAAGTAATCGTAATGGGGGCGAAACGCGCCGGTCACTTGAGCGACTGCATCCAGCACGCGCACTCCCTCGGGAATCACTTCTTGGCCAATTCCATCGCCGGGAATGACCGCGATGTGATAGTCACGCATAATGCCTCCTTGTCATCTGTCTCATGATTCTTTGGTACGTTTTCGCGAATTGTGATACAATCACGCCACGATGAAGATTCCCATCACGCGCGATCTCGCGCTCGACGAAGCCGAATTGCGCGAAACGTTCATTCGCGCGTCGTGCCCAGGCGGGCAAAATGTCAACAAAGTGGCGACGGCAGCGCAGTTGCGCTTTGATGTGCGCCGCTCGCCCTCCTTGCCCGACGTGGTGCGCGCGCGTCTGCTGCAACTCGCGCGCCACCGCATCAACGCACGCGGCGAACTCGTCATCACCGCACAGCGTTTCCGCACGCAGGAGCAAAACCGCGCGGACGCGCGTGCGCGGCTCGTCGCGCTGATTCGCCAAGCCACGCGGCTGCCCAAGCCGCGCCGCGCCACCAAGCCCTCACCTGCGGCAAAGGAACGACGGCTGGCGGGCAAAAAGCATCGCAGTCGCGTGAAAGGGTGGCGCGGGCACGTGCCGAGCGAGGCGTGACAGAACCGCGCGGCGACTTGCTACGCGCCGTCGGCGAGTGATCGGTAGAGTTCAAGGTGCTGCCGCGCGATGCTCTCCCAGCCAAAATGCCGCGCGAGTTCGCGCGCGCCCGCGCCAATGCGCGCCCGCAATGCCGGCGCCGCCATCGCGCGCTGAATCGCTTCCGCCAGCGCGCGCGGGTCATCGGGGGGAACGAGGAGACAGTTTTCGCCGTCGCGCAGCGCGGGCAAAAGGGTCGCGCCGGTCGAAGGTCGGCGGTCGGCGGTGGTAACGATGGCGCACCCGTGCGCCAGCGCCGCCATCAGCGTCCCGCGACGATACGACGCCCCATCGCGATAGGGAAGCACGCAAAGGTCTATCGCGAGGAAATTCGCGGTGACGCTCTCCGACGGCGTGTAACCGGTCCAGAACACACGTTCGGTTAATCGGAGAGTGGCGATGAGCGATTTGACGCGCGCGAGATACCCCACATTCGTCGGATCGCTCGCGCCCACCGGATCGCCGATCATCAACAGTTTGGCGTTCGGCAGACGCGCGAGCGCGCGGATGAGCGTTTCGCCCCCTTTGCTTTCGTTGAGAAAGCCAAAGTAGCCAAGGAGGGTCTCGTCTGCGCCAACGCCGAGTTGGGCGCGCCACGCCGCCCGATCATAGCGCGCCGGCGGCGTGGTGGGGATGTTGGAACCGATGGGAATCAAGGTCAAGCGGCCCAGATTCCAAGTGGCGAGTTTCTGATAGTCCTCGTCGTTCGTGGCGATGACCGCATCGCACGATTGGGCAAGCCGACGCGTGACCCACTCGCGCACGGGACCGGCTTTGGGAAAGAGATAGGGAACGCGCAAGTCATGGAACGTGGTCACAACATACGGGCGCGGTTTGATGCCGCGCCGCGGCGCGCGTCCCACGTCGCCGGGACGCGGGCGAAAATAGCGCGGCAAGAAATTGATCGCCGGATGCATCCCGAACGCGCCCGTCTGGTACTGGAGATGCACGACTTGCGGCACAACCTCGCGGACGACGCGTGCAATGGCGCGTAGATTCGACCAGTCCCAGCGCGTCACAATCGGATGGACCACGAAGGACGAAGGCGGAGCGGCGCCGGCGTGCGTGGACGTGAGCACGTGAACGTCCGCGCCGAGCGCGACCAGCGCGCGAGCGATTGCGCGCGTACAATCGCCCACGCCCCCTTGCATCGGCGGAAATTCCCCTGTAACAAAAAGGACACGCACCGATTCAACTCTCCGCTAGCACGATGATCTTGTCCCCCACCGCGAATTCGATCCGATCCGATTTGTGGGGGTTCAAGACGACACCGTACGCTTTGCTCGCGTCGTGCTCGTCGCGGCGCAGGCGATAGCCGATGGCAACCTCGTTGCGGCGTTGTGCGGCTTCGATCACCGTGTAAAAGTTGACGCGGACGTTCGGGAACACGTAATCTTCGGCGGGCTTGAGGTAGATTTCCGATCCCTCCGGGTCGAACAAATCCTCGAACACCGCGCCGAGATGATCGTTTTCGGAGATTTGGGCGAGGATGAGGCTGACGAGTTGTTCGCTCACGATGAAATCGTCCGCGCGCGTCACCTCGGCAAGTTGGCGGTTGCGTAGATCGCGCATCTCGCTGACGATGGCGAGTTCCTTGCCGCTGCGTTCGCTAAGGTCGCGCAAATGCAAAAGTGTGATGAGCGTCTGCGCGTCGGTCTCCTGCGCTCCGAATTCGTCCGAGTACCCCAGGACGACGATGTGATCGAAGGTGGTCACGTCGAGTTCATCGAGGACACGGCGGGAGGTCGTGTCGGCTTGCCGGAAAGTGACGGTCAGATTCTGCAGGGCGTCACATTCTTCGGCGATGCGATCCCCCGCGTCGGGGCTATGTGCGACGACGAGCACATACGATCCCGCCGCGGCGTACGCGTTCAGTTCGTTGATCATCGCCGGCGCGCGATGATTCCAACCCAGAATCAGGAAACGCTCTGGACTCGCTAGGCGAACGCGCGGCGATTGAATCGCGTTGAGGTCAATGTCCCACTCGGTTCGCTCGGAGCATTTGATCGCATCGTCGTCCTCCGCAATCGCGATCACGTGGTCCCCTGCGGCGATGAGGGTGTCCATCGGCGGGTTCAGTTGCGTACCCCCATCGGCGTAATGCAAGCCGATCACTGCCGCGTCGTCGTACGCGCGCAGTGCTTCGGCAAACGTCTTGCCAACGAGCGCGGGCTCTTCCTTGAGGTAAATCTCGTCGCCACTAAAGTTGAGCAATTCGGTGTACACGACCGACAAGCCGGACTGCCGGCTGGTCTGGATCGTGATGCGCGAAATCAAATCGCTGCTTACGACGAATTGCGCCTCGTCGCGTCCGACCATCTGCGCGACCTCCAAGTTTCTTGGATCGCGGATTTCGGCGACGATGTGGTACGGCTCCGGCTTGCGCTGCGGGTTGTTCGTCAACGCGAGGATCGCCTTGATGACATACGTATCGGGGTCGTCCACTTGCGGCGCGAGGATGATGATCGAACGCGCCGCGTCCGGGTTGGCAATCTGGAGATCGGTTGGGTCGAGCGGGTTGCCGGTTCGGCAGACGACTCGCGTGTCGTACGTGCGTGGGACGCGGGCGCGGATTTCGTCCTCCATTTCCACCTTGTCTTTGTCGGCGAGGATGACGATGCAGGCGCGCTTCCAATTCTTGTTCGCCTCGGCAATCTCGGAGATGATGGTGAAAATCTGCGGCGACCAACCGAGAATCAGGGTGTGGTCTTGCTCGACGACGAACGAACGCCCCTTGCGAAGTTCGTTCAGTTTGCCCTCGATGCCGCTCGTCAAGATGCCGATGAGGGTGCTGACGAGGAAGATACCACCGAGCGTGACGATGAGCATCGCGAGGAGAAACGCCGGCGAGCCGGTATCGCCGCCCATCGTGCCGGGGTCGAGCGTCCGCAGGAGACTCATCCAAACGATGCGGAAAAAATCCGGACCCGGGGTGTCGGGGTCGTTGGCGATGCCGCTGAGGGTGATGAGGAATCCCATCCCAACGATGAAGACGAAGGTGAGGATGCCGAGCCAAGCGATGAGCGCGACGGTCCCTTTCGACATCGTGTTGTCGAACCAGTAGCGCCATCGGTCGGCGCGAGTGATTTTTCGCATAATAGCCCCCCTTGA
>DYLA01000206.1 GCA_020722265.1 Anaerolinea sp. | reverse complement strand
TGATCAAAGCCGTAGGGAACTATGGTGAAATCTACAACCGCCACTTGGGACCCACGACTCCCTTGAACATCCCCCGCGGACCGAACAAGCCCTGGACGCAAGGTGGCTTGTTGTACGCGCCGCCGTATCGTTAGTCAAAGAGTCGAATAGTCGCCTAGTTACCTAGTCGCGTGGTCAGGTGATCTGACCACGCGACTAGATCGGGAGGCATCTATCGTGGAGCGTCACGCCGCTGTGCCACTCTGGCGCGATGTGCGCGTCCTTACTATCGTGAGCCAGATCGTTTTCGTCCTCATCCTGGCGATTGCCGCTGGATTCTTCTATTCGAATCTTTCCTCTGCGATGCGTCAGCGCGGTCTCGTCACCGGTTTCGATTTTCTGGAACGCGAGTCGGCATTCGAGATTGGCGAGGCGCTGATTCCCTACAAACCCTCCGATACGTACGCGCGCGCGTTCGCCGTTGGCGTGCTCAACACCCTACTGATCAGCGCCGTCGGTATCGTGCTGGCGACGATTCTGGGTGTCCTCACCGGTGTCGCGCGTCTATCAGGCAATTGGTTAGTCAATCGCCTCGCTGCCGCGTACATCGAAATCATTCGCAATACGCCGCTACTCGTGCAACTCGTGTTCATCTATTTTGGCGTTTTTGTGAAACTTCCGCCGGTGCGCGAGAGTTTGGAATTCCCCGGTTCGATCTTTGCGAGTCAGCGGGGCGTGGTGATGCCGCGTCCTTTGCCGACGGAAACCTTCGGCGGTTGGCTGGCGTTCATCGCGCTGGCTCTCGTCGCGGCGGTGGTGGTGTGGGTCGTCTTGCCGCGCCAGCCGCGATTTCGCTACAGCAACGCGCCGATGCTCATCGGGTTGGGAGTGCTCGCGCTCGTGCCGCTGGCGGGCTGGTTCGCAGTAGGCCAGTCGCCGCTCGATATCGAGTTGCCGGTGCGCGAGCGCTTCAACTTTGTGGGCGGGATCGCACTTTCGCCCGAGTTCAGCGCGTTGTTGACCGGGCTGGTGATCTACACCGCCGCATTCATCGCCGAGGTGGTGCGCGGGGGGATTCAGGCGGTCAAGCGCGGGCAGATCGAAGCCGCGCGTGCGGTGGGCTTGACCGAGACGCAAATCTTGCAACTGGTGATCTTTCCGCAAGCGATGCGCATCATCGTCCCGCCGCTGACGAGCCAGTACTTGAACCTAGCCAAGAATTCGAGTCTCGCCATCGCCATCGGTTATCCCGATTTGTTCAATGTGGGCGCGACGATTGCGAATCAGACCGGGCAGCCGGTGCCGGTGATTATGCTCGTGATGGTGACGTATCTCGCGATGAGTCTCTTTACGTCGTTGCTGATGAATATCTATAACGCGCGCGTGCAGATTTTGGAGAAATAGATCATGACTGCATCCGCTGACACTTTGGGACCGCCACGCACATCGGTGGGGGTGCTCGGCTGGCTGAAAAAGAACTTGTTCAGTACTTGGTACAACACGCTGCTGACGTTCGTGACCCTGTGGTTTCTCTGGGTCGTTGGCAGTGGGCTGATTTCGTGGTCGCTGACGAGCGCGCGCTGGGACGTGATCGCGGCGAACTGGCGTCTCTTTATGGTGGGACCTTTTCCGCCCGATCAGGTCTGGCGGGTGTGGGTCGTCGTCCTGTTCGTCTCGGCGCTGTTCGGCGTTTCGGGCGGGGTGTGGGGCGGTACGGTGCGTACGTTCACAATGTCCCTCGCCGGCGGGTACGCGACGCTGGCGGTCATCGCGTTGTTCGTTTTTCCGGTGAGCGAGAATCTGGTCTGGCTCCTCGCCAATCTCGTCATCGTCCTCGCGGCGTATTTCCTCGCGCGGGGGCGCAAGGGTCTGCAACTCTGGCTGGTGGGGGCGTGGTTGTTGGGTTTCATCCTGACGATCCTTCTGCTGCAAGGGTTCGTAGGGAGCACGTGGCTGCCGGAAGTGAGTACGACCCAGTGGGGTGGCTTGCTGCTGACGTTCATGCTCGCCATTGTGAGTATCGTCGTCTCGTTTCCGCTCGGCGTGCTGCTGGCGCTGGGGCGGCGGAGCAAGATGCCGGCGGTGAAGGTTTTTTCGATTCTCTACATCGAACTGGTGCGCGGGGTGCCGCTGGTGACGATTTTGTATATGACGCAAATTATGCTGCCGCTCTTTTTGCCGGGCGAGTTGCGCATTGACAACGTGCTGCGCGCGATCGCGGGGATGACGATGTTTACCGCGGCGTATATGGCAGAGAACGTGCGCGGCGGTTTGCAGGCGATTCCAACGGGGCAGATCGAAGCGGCGCAGGCGCTCGGTTTGAACAACGCCCTCGTCACGCTGTTCATCGTGTTGCCGCAGGCGTTGCGGATGGTGATTCCGGCGATCGTCGGTTTGTTCATCGCGCTGTTCAAGGATACGACGCTGGCGACGATTGTCGCGCTGCTCGAGTTGCTCGGCGTGGCGCGCAGTGTGTTGGCGCAGCCCGAGTATCTGGGCTTGCAGACCGAGGTGTACATTTTCGTCGCGGCGGTCTTCTTCCTCTTCAGTTACGCGATGTCGTTCGCCAGTTATCGCCTGGAAGAGGCGTTGGGTGTGGGGAAGAGGTAGGCGCGGAGACAGGGTGACCAGGTGACAGGGTGGCAAAATCAGCGGGGGAGACAAAGATGGCTACAGACGCAAAAGAAATCATCATCTGCAAAGACGTGCACAAGTGGTTCGATCGTCTGCATGTGCTGAAGGGAATCAACCTCACGGTCAAGCAGGGCGAGGTGCTGGTAATTTTCGGTCCCTCCGGCTCGGGCAAGTCCACTTTCATCCGCACGATCAATCGGCTGGAGGAGCATCAGCGCGGGACGATCATCGTGGACGGAATGGAATTGACGAACGATATTCGCAACATCCACGCGATTCGCAGCGAGATTGGGATGGTGTTTCAGTCGTTCAATCTCTTTCCGCATCTGACGGTGATGCAGAACATTACGCTGGCACCGATGTGGGTGCGGCATTGGTCGCAGGAAAAGGCGGAGAAGATCGCAATGGATTTGCTGGCGCGCGTGGGCATCCCCGAGCAGGCGCACAAGTATCCCGCCCAACTCTCGGGCGGGCAGCAGCAGCGAGTGGCGATTGCGCGCGCCCTCGCTATGCAGCCCAAGATTATGTTGTTCGACGAGCCGACGAGCGCGCTCGACCCGGAGATGATCAAAGAGGTGCTGGACGTGATGCTGGAGTTGGCGAAATCGGGGATGACGATGCTGTGCGTGACGCACGAGATGGGGTTTGCGCGCGCCGCGGCGGATCGGATGGTCTTTTTCGATGGAGGGCAGTTGATCGAGGAGGGGACGCCCGCGCAGATTTTCAGCCATCCGCAGCACGAGCGTACCAAATTGTTCTTGTCGCAGATATTGCACTAGGGGGAACGCGTGTCTCAATTGTCGCCGCAAAAACCGAATGAAACGACCGAATTGCAACTTGGCTCGCGTCTTCTCATCGCCCTCATCGCCATCGGACTCGTGGGCGGGTTGGCGATTGGGTTGTACATCGGCTGGATCGCGCTGCCGGTCGAAATCGCGAACGTGGACGCGAGCGACCTCAAGCCCGCCGCGCAAGACGAGTTGATTCTGCTCGTCGCCAACGCGTACGCGTACGACCAAGACCTCGCGCGCGCCCAAGAGCGGCTCGCCGAACTCAAGGATCCGCACATCGCCGCGCGCGTCGCCGCGCTCGCGCAGACAACCGCCGCGCAGAATCACGCCGACGCGACGCGCCTCGCCCGCCTTGCGGTCGCGCTCGGCACGAACGATGCCGAGATCGCGCTCCTCGCCGCCACCGCGACGCCGACGGCAACGCCAACCTTCACGCCCACGCACACCGCTACGCCAACCGCGACCGCAACGGCAACGCTCACTCCCACCGCGACGCTCACGCGCACGCCGACGCGCCGGCGCGCCACCGCCACCCCCAAGCCCGCGCCGATTGCCGCGACACAGTGGCTGCCTCCCTTCCCCGCCGAGTGGCCCCCCGGTGCCAAGTTCGAGCCGGCGAACGCGGCGCCCGGACAAAAGTACTGGCATCTGGCACGCGCGTTGTACTGCGACGACCGCGACACGCGCAACGACTGTCCCAATCTCCCCGGCGGCGATACCGGCACCAACATCTACGTCATGCTCATCGGCGCGGGAGGATGGCGGGAGAGCGCGCCTCTCAAGGTGGTCAAGGACGATGGGAGTCTTGCGACGGTCGCCGATCTTGGTCCGGAAAAATCGCCGGAGGATATGTGCCGCTGCAACTATTCGTTCATCGCGACGCACTGGCCCATTCAGGTTGGGGGCGCGTATCCCAGCGACAAGATCAGCGGGCTGGGCTTGTACAGCGTACGGATGAAATTGCCGCAGGCGCACACGCGCTACTATTTGACGTTCCAATTGGTGACGCGGTGAGGGACAGGGGTCAGGGGACAAGTAGGGGCGAGGCATTCGTCAAGACACTCTTCGATGGCAAGCCGTTTCTCAACAAGTCGCCTGACGTAACAAACACACTTTGCCTCGCCCTACCCACCGACCACTCCCCTCACCCACTCCTCCAACTTCAACGCGCCGCCCGTCATCTCATCCACGCCCTTTGCCCGCGCCAACGCCGCCGCGCGCGCCTCCATTCGTTGATTCGCTTCTACCTCCGTTGACGCCGACATCCCCACCAGCGCGATCACCGCGCACACCTCTTGACACAGCGCCCCCCACGCTTCCAACTCCTTATCCCTCCACCCTTGCTTGCCGACCTGCTCCACGACGCCGTATAGCGCGCTCCCGAACCGCGCCAACTCGGCCGATTTGCCCGTCTCCGCAATTTCCTTGGCAAGTCCGATGATCTGATGGAGTGTATCCGCGACCGGTTTCGCGTGGATTTGCAGCGCGAGCGAGAGCGCGCGAGCCAAGTGGTTGAACGATTCATCCAATTCGCTGCGGTGAAACTGAATCCAGCCCAAGCGGCGAAGAACGGGTATGACACCGGGAGCATCACCGAGTTGAAGCAGTATCTCCAAACTTTGCTGGCAAAGAGACAACGCCTTGTCCCAATCCTTTTGGGCTTCGTAGACCCCGCCCAAGTTGTTCAGCGT
>DYLA01000012.1:6092-29666 GCA_020722265.1 Anaerolinea sp. | reverse complement strand
AGGCGCAGTCTTGCTCAAAGCGGAAGCCATCGTCCGGGCAGGCGCAGTCGGATTCTATTTGTTCGTCAATGCATGCCCAAAGAATGCGCGGAACAACTAATCTCATCAACAATACTCCCTGTCAGGCTTGATGCGCAAGAGTATACTCCATCTCCACCCAACTACCCTTGGGTAGATGGGAGCGTACAAAACCAAACTTTCCAAACATATGAATGGCGCGCTTGTTATCCACTCGAGTACGCAAGTGCAACCTTTTCAATCCACGGTTGCGTGACCATTCGAGCGCATGACGAACCAATGCGGTTCCCAATCCTATCTCGCGATATTCTGCGAGCACGCCGATACCTATGCTCGCGCTTGTGCTTGCATCCTTATCAGGGAAGACTCGGCACCAACCCACAAGCCGTTCCCCGATCTGAACTACCAATAGTAAATGACACGGGCAACCAGGTTCACCCAGGGCATGTTCCCACAGTGGTGTTGGCTCGTATTGTCGAGTTTCCATCCACCGACCTTCGATACAGACAGCGTTGATGGCAGCGATGAGCAGGGGCTTATCCTTGACATCGAACCGCCTGATTTCAACGGATTTGTTGGCGAAGAACCTCATAGGAACCGAAATGTGATTCGAGTACTTGCCAGAATAGCAAGTCCTCCTTTCGCTCAAGCCTGCCCGGTCCACCTTGGGACATAAGACTACCAAGCACGCTGGCTACCCCATCGAATAGTTCCACCATCTCGCGTGGGTTAAACCCACGAAGGCGGTTGTGAACTACGTTAACTCCTCGATTCAGGTCACGGAAATCCTCACCAATGAAACGATCGTATTCAAAGCCCAATGCAAATTGTTGCCCTGCCTCTCTTCGGTTGTTCTTGTCAAGGGCAAGAATACCGCTGATGATATGAAAGCGCGCCAATTGGCTAAAGATGCCCAAAACGGTGCTGGGCAGGACGCCAGGCCACCTAGTGGATGTAATCAGATAGTCGGACAACTCGGTCTGGATTTCCTGCCAGATCTTGCGCAGGCTTTGGTTCAAGTCAGTGTCTTTTAGATGATAATGCATCCATATTTGACCGAGACAAGCATCCAGATAGTTGTCCCATCTCTTTTGTTTCTTCGCCTCTATGGCTGCCTGGTTAAAGAGCGCGTCGGCTTGCTGGGCAATGTTGGCTCGCTGTGGATCAGATTCGTTCAGCAATCGGCATTGCTCACGCAACGTCAATGCCTGCTCATAACGCGCCTTGGTAGCGCGCGTCGGCTCATCAACCATCTCTGTGAAGATCTGTAGCGCTTTCTGACTGTGTTCCAGCGATTGTTGTAGCAGCCTCTGACGCTCTTGGACACTCCGGTGTTGTTCGGGTTCCGCTTGGAATCTATTCAAGGTAGCCAAAGCGAGGTGCGCGAATCCTTCGCCGCGCGCAAAATCAAGAATCTGAGCAAGAGCCAGCCCTCGTTCTGCGTAGGCATTGGCTTCCTCATAGTGTCCAGCGTATATTTCAATCTCTGCCAAGGCAGTCAAAGAGAGTACTACGGGGGCACGCGGTCCAACCTCTTCACGCAACTTCAAGGCATCCATACCCTGCCGGCGCGCTTCAGCGAATTTGCCCTGAAGCGCCAAAACATAGGCCAGATTATTCAGCGTGTTGGCGTGTTCACTTTTCATCCCCAGATAGCGCCAATGGGGCAACGCGTCGCGGTATGCTTGTGCCGCCCGAGGTATCTGTCCCCGCTCCCGCGCAAAATAGCCAAGATTGTTATAGGCGCGCGCTAAGATGCCATTCCAGCGATATGGACTCTTACCGCTCGGCATACCTTCCAGTGTTCTGACTGCCTTTTCCAGTAGCGGCTCTGCTTGATCAAAGCTGTTACAGTATGTCAGTGCAAGCCCTTGCCAAGTATCTAGGTCTGCCTGCGCCAAAGCTCCGCCTTGCTCCAGCAGTCCTTTGGCTTCTGCATGCAATTTCCGGGCTATGTCCAATGCCGGTTGATATTTATCTCGTTCAACCAACCGCTTAACCCAACGGACAGCAGCATCCGCTGATACATCCGCGCGACGCAGTCCGTGGATTTCTTCCATTTTGCCGGTTGGGTCATGTCTTTCTAGAAAGCCCAGCAACTCGGCGCGCAGTTGCATATCTAGACTCTCGTCGTTTGCAGAAATTGCCTCCTCTGCATAGCGGAAATAGGTTTCAAACCCAACTGCCTGCTGGTGCAACAGCCGATAGTGCAAATCTTCGACTAGCGCGCTTTGCAATTGAGTGCGCGCTTTGATTACCTCCGCTGGGTGAGGCAAAGCCATTTCTGCGGCTGGCTCGTACAATTCACCGATTCTCTTGCGAGCATCCTCAATCCGCTTCTTGTAGTAGTCGAAAATAATTTGATACACTCTTTCTCTGCGCGGCTCGGACACTGCTGCTCGGCGCCGTATCAAGTCGAACACTTCGTCATGCAGGAAAACACGCTTATCACCGGGGCGGATCTTGACGAACGATAGGTCGCGGATGTTGTCAAGCGCCTTTTCGACTGCTTCGACATCTAATTCGGAAAGGCGAGACAAGAGTTCAATATCTCCTCCTTTGCCTAGCCAAGCCAGCGCCTTGATCACCTCGTCGCTTGGATGCCGATTGTGTTGAATGGCATTCACCAGCGTCTTGCCCAATTCTTCTTGGATTTCTCTGCGCCTTGTATCGTCCAGGGCTTTTGCCTCTGCTAATGGCATAGAGAATGCCGGTAAAGGCTCGCCTTCAACAGCAAGGTGATCAATCGCTAGGGCTAACAGAATAGGGCGAACCGTACGAACCGAATTGTGCGTTTCACACAGGCAGTAGAACGCTGTCTGCCGTTGTTCCCGGGATAAACCACAGATTCGCTCCGATACTGACCGATCGCGCGGATCATCCGAGGTGGCAGTCTTCCTAGCAACTGCCTCAAAATATTCAAGAGCACATTCCTCTGTTAGCCCTGGCAAATCAATTGTAATGACTCGCTTGTTGCTGACTTGCTCCAGGGCTTGGCGCATATTGCCGGGACCAGGTCGCCCCGCGATGAGAACCACAGTATTGCCGACGCTCGGCAAGAACTCCTTGAGTAGCCAATCAAGAATTACAGGACGCTCCGCCAAGTTAAGAATCTGTTGGGCATAATCGCTTTGGTGTAGCCGCTCTGCCGTGTCAAGTGCCAGAACAAGACGCTTTCTTGATGTAAACCGGTTGAGCATCTCTAGAAAATGCGCCGTCAGTTCCCTGCGCCGGGTAATCACCTCCGCCTGCGTAAAGCCTTCTTGCTCTGCCATTACCACAGGCTTTAGTTTGTCTCCCGCGCCATGCTCAATCTCTGACTTGAAAAAGGCATTGAGCGGTTCTGCAAGATTCAAAATCTCACCGACCAACCCGGCTAGACTATGTGTCTGTGTGTGGTACAAGTCAATCAGATCAGATGCCTTTATCACATCCACGCCGACCGGTAGGTTCTTGAGAACGTGCTGCACCAAGCGCGTCTTCCCTAGTCCGCCCGCACCAGTAACATAAATGATGTACGAGTTCGCCGTGTCTCGAATCGCGTCTGAAATCTGTTCCAATTCAGACTCACGTCCAACCAAGTCCGGTAGAGAACGTACAGAAGTATAGGTCGAATACTCTGGCAACATCCGGTTCCTCCTCGCCGTTATGCTGGCGTAGAAACAACTTGACGAACTTGGACTCTTGTACTACCGTTATTCAATCCCAGGCATTCCTCCGGGTCATGCCCAAATACACGCAGTTGTTCGGCATGGTAGCTCAATTCTGACTGCCAGCGACTGCTAGAGCCTGAATAGTCCTTGAGCCATCGGTGATACAACCGATACGCCGCGCACTGCAAGTCCCTCCACTTTTTGTGTTGCTCGGTCTTGAGATAGTTTTGCGCCAGCCACCGCACCTGACTATCCATCACAAATCCGCCGGCATCTTCATTCCAGCGCGCGAACGCGGTATCTCTGACCAGCAGATCGCGCACCTTGCGTGCCTCGGCATAAGACCACTGCAGGTACGCGGGACTGCCATAGTACGCGGCTAGCATCGTGGGAATACGTTCTTCGTCGAACGCTTGCAGAACACACAAGGCTTCCAAATATTCACGGGCACGTTTACGTGTTTCAGGAGGGAGGATTTCGATAATGTAGTTAAGCACGAAATCTATGGACTCGCCAACGCCCAAAAGATAGTTTGCCAATGGATTACCACCACTCTGGTCGTGTATTCTCTGTGCTTGGACTGCGATATTCCGCGAAACTTGCTTCTCCAATTGTTCCGCGGTTTGCGCCACCTTGGGGAACGGACCCAACTTGCCAAATTCAGCCTTCAGGCGCAACTCGGGTGTCTTCCATGGATACGCCCACCCGCGCCCTGTCATCACAATCATCACGCGCGGTTCGACCGCGAGTGGTCCAAGCAGATAATCCTCTAGCGCACCTAGCAATGACCAATCCGATTCGTACGCTTGGTCCACCAAGAGCAACAAAACCTGATCACGGAGAATAAATCGAAGTTCTTGCGCCAACTGACGACTCATATCGGCTAACGTTGCGCCAAAGCCGTTTTTCTGCTTGATAACGCGTTCCCTGAAATCCTTCAAAATATTGGCTACAGCAACAACAGGGTCAAGCGAGGCATACTTGCCAAGATCAAGAAAATAGACCCTCACAGTTCGGATTTTTCCTGCCTCCTCTTGCAAGTGCTTGAGGAACCACGTCTTGCCCGTGCCGCGCTCGCCGGAAAAAGCCATCGTGCGTTTGAGGACGGGCTTACCGTCTATCAGGTCGTGGATTCTGGCAACGACCGCGCTCGCCTCTGCGCGCTGGACAAATTTATTGGCTGAATACTCTGGGAGTGTGATCTTGCTCTGGTTCATTGTAGCCTCCAAACAAAACGCGACGGGCGCGTACCCGGCTAGCACGGGTAGCCCCGTCCTTACGACCATGCTATGGATGCGGTTGAAATTTGCGCGCTCGGCGATTGTGCGCGATACCACGCAACGGCAGCATCAATATCTTCGGGCAGAATCGTTCCGGTGGCGCCGTCGCGCGCCACATGCTCCCACAAAACGCGCTGGGTCAGCACCAGCATCTCGCGCGGCAAGGGAATAACCATTTTGGCAAGCGTGGTTTCAATGTCGCGGGTAGCGGGTGACGCCACCGCATCTAGACTGCCAAACGCCCCTTGGGACGCCACGTAGACGCGGCGACGAACGACATCAGCCAAGAGCGCGGGTGTCCAGCGAATCGTCGCGGCGTAGGAGCGCTCAAGCAACACTGGAAAACGCGTGGTCAACGGACTTTGGACCTCTTCGGGGAAATAGCCCTTTACGAAAATATGTTGCTCTGACCATCTATCTATCATCGGTAGCAAAGTGGACAAGCACCCGACCGCAGTCTCCGTGTTCGTCGCTGTCTCTGGCACCGCGTCAAGCCCATCAATCAAGATGTAGATCGAACGAAAACCCAATGATGTGAGTAACAAATCCACCAGTTGACGCCAGCACTCTTTTGGAGAAGGTAAACTCGCGCGTGCGGAGGCGAGCGAACCTAGTGCGTCGCATAGATGGAGCAGCGTGGACGCATCGGGGGGATCGGGCAGCATAAAAGTCGGGTCGAAGATTTCGAGTAGCGGGGCTAGGCTTTGTGACTCCTGAGCCTGCATCAACCAATAGTCCAGCGGGCCGGGCAGATTCCAATCCAGGGATTGGCGCAGCGCGCGGCGCGCCTGAGGATCAAGAGCAAAGAACCAATGCGGGCGATAGAGGAGGGCAAGGAGCAATCGGATCGCGCCGGCTTGACTGATCGCTGCAAGGTGTTCATCCAGCGAGGGATGTGTGTGTAGCCAGAGCAGAAAAGGAGGCAAGTAGGAAATGGGAAAGGGGTGGTTCGTCGCCTGCCCTACCCAGCAGGCTTGAGAGGTACGCACACGCAGCGCGGTCTTGCCCCCGCCGGCAGGCGCAAAGACAAAAGAATTCCAATCGCCCCAGATACTCGCCAAAACCTCGTGCTCGACCAGATACTCGCCAAGACGCGTGTCAGCCGCAGCATCGAGCGATTGGAATGGATTGAAACGCAAGCCCAGCCAATCCAGCCAAGCGCGCAAAATACTCTCCGACGCTCCAATCGCATCGGAGGTAAGAAATTCTGTCCCCTTGGCTCCTGCGCCATCGCCGGGGTAAGAGAAAGGCAAAAATAACATCAGCGGTAAGGCAGCAGTTTGGGTTGGATACGTGGCATCCACCCGAGATCGAGTTATGGGGTACGTCTGCGTATTAAAAACATCCACCCCCCCCAAGCCGATTCTTCGTTCAATTGGCAGTTCGTCACAATCGGCTTACATCCAATATACTACAACCGACTAAACTGCAATCAAACAGATTTCTCTCGTCAATCTCACGCCTACCTCACCAACGCACGTTCAATTGCACTCCATGCCCCTTGACCGTGACCAACAAAACCGGCTCTGACGGATCCGGCTCAATCGCTTGGCGAAGGCGCCAAAGGTTCGTGTCAATCAATCCTTCGTACTCTTTGGGCGCGGCATAATCCTTATCGTACGTGGTACGTGGAACCTTCTCCAGACCCCGATAAGCCAGGTAGTAGAGTTCGGCTTTGGTCACTACCCGATTACCCCGTCGCGAAAGAAAAGTCAACATATCGAATGCTTTGCCAGGCACCTTTTCCAATGAAATCTGGCGTCCACCCACGACGATACGGCGATTCGATTCGTCAAGATAGAAACGCGGAGGACGTTTCTGGCGAATCTCCCTCCAAGTCTTCTCGTCAATCGGCTTGGTTAGACGATTCGCTAGATAGTACTGCGCTAACGGACGCACCTGATCGAGCCATTCGCGCGGGTTGGAGCCGCCGACGATTTCCAGCCATTCGAGCAGACCGACTTTTTTCTTCGCCGGTGGCTTTTTGTGATCTTGGCGATCCGACGCTTTGCTTTCGGGGGGAGGCGCGCTTGCTTCACACAGACGGGCGAGCGTAAACTGAGCGTTCCCTGTGGCTAGAGCCAGGCGCCGCTCGACGAGCGATTGTAGATCCGACGCGCGCCATCGCAAGTAGTAGCAATCGAGCCGCTTGCGCTGTATGCCGGTAGCAGTGGCTAACACCGCCTCGAGGTGTTGTGGCAGAAACAACTTGTACGCGAATTTCGCTCGCTCGAACAGTGGAAGCGTCGAAAGAAAACTCTTGAGCCCATCAGTCAACCGCGTAGGTTCGGCTTCGATCCACGGTTCCAGATTATCGGCGACGATCCACACGCCATCCAATCCAATGGGTTGCAGCGCTTTGACCAACTCGGCAGCGATATAGTCTGGCGATGCGCTGGGCGATAGCACATCGTTTATGTGGTTTGCCATCATCCATTGGAGAATCGCTTGACCGGCAGCAGTATTCCCTTCGAGCAATCCGCCCACGCGTGTCTTCAAATCGCCTTGAAGAAAACGTTGCACAAACCAAACGAGTGTCGCGCGCGCCGACGCCGGTACGGCAACCCAACCATCCGGATCGCGCGCGAGGCGGTTGAGCAATTCCCACGCGCACAAATCGAAAATCTGCGCGATCTGAGCGCGCACCGCCGATAGATCGGCGGCTACGCCGGCTTCTAGCGGCATGGGACGCCAATCTACGATCAAGCGTGTTGGCTTGCCATTGTGCGAAGAACGGCGAATGAGTTCCTGCCGCAACGCGGTCTTGCCTGCACCGGCTTCGCCGAAAACGATGATGGAGCAATCGCGCGCCATCAAATCAAAATCGGCGGGCGGCACAAAACATTCGTGCAGCCACATTTCGTCTTCGGCGCGCAGCGTATCGAACGCGGCGATGCCGATGGGTTGCTTTGCATGGGCTTGCCCAGATGCGCTCACGGCGATTCCTCGTTACGATAGGGGACGCAGAATCTCGTCCAAATCTTGTCGCGCGAGTTGGCGCTGCTGTTTCCCAACACGCGCTAATAACTCGTTGCCCAACTGAATGAGCCGGCGCGGCGAACCCTGCGCTGCCTTCGCGAGACGTTCATCAGGGTCCAGGTTGCCTTCTTTTGGATCACACAATGCGGACAGAGAACTCTCGTGGACATTTGCCATTCTCATCAGGATCAAGTCCCGCAAATCGGACACAGACCAATCGAGAGTGACCTGATCTAGCGATGACATATCTTTCAGGGCAGGTAGAAGCGCTTTTGGCAAAAAGACTTTCAAAAACACGTTACAGTGCGCCAGTGGCTGAGTCAATTCAAGCAGCGCTTTTAGTTGAGCGATCACTGATGCACAGTGATCCAACACTTGGTTAGGCAAATCAAGCACCATGAATGTGCTTGTGAACTCGCGAGGACGCGCATTGGTCAGCAAGGCGAGTAGATGTGTCACATCAGATGAATCTGGGAGACCGACCTCCGGGATCAGGCGTGTTACTTCTTTTAATACCTCTTCTCCAACACCTATTGGCGCAAGTCCCGCCTGTTGCAAGCGCAAAGTCAATATCTGATGTGCGCCAATGTAGCGTCCCCACAAATCTACCATGGCCGACCGCCCTGCGATGCTCTGTTTGTTAAAGAATTGTGGGCGAGCAGCAATGAAACGAAGCAGAGTCTGTGCCAATGCATTTACCAATCCATCAAGTTGCGCTGTGCGGGCAGGTAAAGCGGGAAGACCCACGCAATAGATCGGGAACGTGACGCGAGACAAGAGTGCCTCGCGGATCAAGAGCAAAGCGTATGCGCTCTTGCCAGAACCTTGCTCCCCAACAACGAGTGTGGGTTGCGCTACTTTCAATCGTTGCAATTTATCAGAAAGAACGGGGTGTCGAAACAGCAGATAATCAGATTCGGCGGCTAAAGCACCAAAAGGATTTTCTTCTAGCCCCAGGAAGCGAACTCCCTTGGCAATATCAGAAGAATCGGAATCAGAGGCTGATTGCTCCAGGGAGGTCCAAGGGCTAACCACTGCTCGAGAAGGCACAACCGCGCGCCAGAGTGGATCTTCTACCTTGTTGCGAAGCAGATCACTGCCAATACCCCAGTTATTAGTAACCATCCCAGCGATACTTTGCTGCCAATCTTCATCAAGATTCTCATATGCCCACTCAAGATCGTTTGCCACAACAGGATCGTAACGATCGTATGGGGAGCCACCACCATGCTCCAACCGCTCTCGTAAACTCACAATAGATCGCAATTCTCGAGGCGCGTTCTCTTCCCACTTTTTTGCAAAATAGTCTTTGACTTCGGCGTCTTGCCAGACGGAATCTATTTTCCGCGCGTACTGCCTGTAGAGGCGTGCGCCTTCGGAGAGATTGTCACTGAGAACTTGAAGCAGTGAGTCAATCTCGCCACGCGCTGCCTCTCTTTGGGCGCGTCTCGTCTTTTCGTCATCAACCAAGTGATTCCACTGTTGTACACCAAAACCAACGAGTGCGGTCAGCAATGTCGCGAATAGCGCGATATTGGGTTCTATACCCAATTCTTGACCCAAGGGACTTTTCTTTGCCAACCAAAACAGGACAATTCCAAGCACCAACCAACAAGCCAGCAGGGGCAGGGCTTTGAGAAAAAGCACAATCTGTGAAATTAGCCATCGTATCATCGCGAAAGGTTTTCGCCGCAGCCATTGCCCTATCAAACTAAGGTATCGCCGTGGGGTAGGGAAAGATATGGAACGAACGGACTTTTGCTTCATCTGCGCGTTACTCCTCATTGAGTCACTCAACAAGCCCATCCCGACTGCCCATATTCTACCACAATTCAGGCAAGTTGGCACTACCCTTTTTCCCATCCACACTGCCTACTCTGGAATGGACTACCCCCGGCTTCCGTAAGCCCCCGGTGAGATTCCCGTAATCCCCCCGCACAGGGAAAACAAGGCGCCAGAGAGGCAATTGTATGCGCACCTTTGCGAATCCGTGGTATCATCTGAGCAAAATCGCTACCAAGCACGACCCACAAGGAGGTGATTCACACAACAGGAACCTGGCTACCGAACTCTGCTTCAGTGTTGTCCAATAGGAGGTCACCCATTTCCAACCCCCTACAACTGAATAGCCCCCTCAAACCAGAAGATCATCCCATCGGCGGGACAGGGCAGACGCCCAGTTCCCCCAGCGAAGAGTGTGCTCTTCAAACGGATTCGCCCGATGCCACTACGACAAACGGCTTGCCGAAACACGCAAGCCGTTTCTTTCTGCCTTCCTACAATGTCCGCGTCACCTTCGTCAGCCCGCGCGGGTGGTCCGGGTCGTAGCCCTTCGCTGCCGTCAGATGATACGCCAGCAACTGTCCCGGCACCACCGCCACCAGCGGCGAAAGCCATTCCGGCAACGCGACCGGCAGCGCGAGCGGCGCGCGACTCGGCGCGAGCGCGTCCGCCGCATCCGAAATCATCACGAGATCCGCGCCGCGCGCCTTCAACTGCCGCGCCACGTCGAGCAGATCGTCGAAGACGCGTCCGCGCGGCGCGACCATCAGCACCGGATAACCTCCCTGAATCACTGCAATCGGTCCGTGCAGAAAATCTGCCGACGAAAACGGCTCGGCAGTGACGTACGCGAGTTCCTTCAACTTGAGCGCGATCTCGAACGCGGTCGCGTAGTTGTAGCCGCGTCCGATGACGAGCATCGTCGTCACAATCGCCCAGCGCGATGCGGCGAACTCTGCTGCATCGCTCAGCGCGAGCGTGCGCGCGACAGCGTCCGGCACCGCATCGAGTTCGGCGCGGCGCGCGCGATCATCTGCCAGCGCGGTGGACAGGAGCGCGAGCGCGCACAGTTGCGTCGTGTACGTTTTCGTCGCGGCAATCGTCTTCTCCTCGCCGGCATGCTGGAGAACGACGTGATCCGCCGCGCGCGCGAGCGGCGAATCGGCAAAGTTGGTGATCGCGAGTGTCGGCGCGTTTTGCCGGCGCGCTTCCTCAACCACCGCGACAATATCCGGCGATTCCCCCGACTGCGAAATGCCAATGACGAGCGCACCTTCCAAACGCGGCGGCGTCCGGTACAGGGTGTAGAGCGACGGCGTCGCCAGCGCGACCGGCAGCCGATTGAACGACGCAAAGACGTACTTGGCGTACGTCGCCGCGTTATCCGACGTACCGCGCGCAGCGATCACGATATAGCGAACATCCGCACGTCCAATCGGCGCGGCAATGCGCGCAACGTTCGCGGACTCGGCATCGAGGAAGCGTTGCAGCGCAGCCGGTTGCTCGTTAATCTCGCTAAACAATTCAGACGCTCTCACTGTCCCACTGTCCACCGATCACTGTTCACTCCTTCTGCTTCGCCTCGAGCAACACCACTTGGGTCGCGTCCGGCAGCGAATCTTGGGTAACCTTGAAACTAGGCGCCGCATCCGGCGGCTTGATGCCCATTCCCTTGAAAAACTTGGACGCTGGGTCCAGTTTGAATTTCAGGTCGGGGTGAGCAAAGTGCATCGGGATGACGATTTGTGGTTCAAGCAGCGAAACAATCTCCGCCGCCTCACTCGCGCCGATCGTCGAAACGCCGCCCACCGGCACGAGCAGAACATTGACATTGCCGAACGCCTCGGCTTGCGGTTGCGTCGGCACATGCCCGATATCGCCGAGATGGCAGACCGTCAAGCCGTCAATGTCGAACACGTAGACCGTGTTCGTGCCGCGATCCTTGCCTCCTCTCTTATCGTGCGCGGTCGGGATGCCGGTGATGAAGATGTTTTTGATTTCGTATTCGCCGGGACCGGTAATCACCTTGGGATCCCCTTTGACTCCGTGAGCGAACGAATGCCCCGGGTGATTGTGGCTGATCGTCACAATGTCACCGCGCGGGCGCGCGAAACTCAAGCCAATTTCCTTCGAGTACGGATCGGTGACGATCGTCCCCTCGCGTCCGCGCAATCGAAAGCACGCGTGTCCGAACCAATCAATGTCCATCCTCGCCTCCGCAGAATCGAACTGCGGGAGGAATTATAGCCGAATCTGTACCGAAAAGCAAAAAGAGGCAAGCCTCGGCTTGCCTCTTTCGAAGGAGAAACGCAACGCCCTAGGTGCGCGCGCCAAAATCGCGCGCCATCCGTATGACGGCGCGCCGAGTCGCCGGCGAACGCGCCAGTCCGTAGCGAACGGCATCCTCCTCGCGCTGCGTCCGCAACACACCGAGATACACCAAATCATCGAGTTCTTTTTGCACTAGACGCGCTGCGCGCCCAACGCGCGTGGCAATCGCTTCCGCGCCATCGAGCGCGGTCGGATTGCGTCCGAAAAAGACCAGCAGATCCCAGCGCGCTAGATTGGTGACGTATCGCTCGATGAAGGTAAACATCTCGACATCCACTTCGTGAGAGGGCTTGGGCACGGGTATTGCCAACTCCAAAGAATGAGAAACTATCATCGCGGCTCTTTCCAAAGATGAGAATCAACGTTTGTGCCGATACTAACATCACCTCGCATCCGGGTCAATAGTACTTATTGCCAAAGTGCCCCCCCCATCAAACTCGCTTCCTGCGAAAAACGGGGGGCTTGCTAAACAATCACCGCACGAAATCTACCACCGCCAGCCAACACGACTGCGGGTCGTTCGCCGGATAGTTGTTCGTCTGCACGCGATAGTTCGGGTCCGAGAGGGGATTGCCCGCCGCGTCCACCACCCAGACGTACCAACTGAACGACGGCAGCGCGCCCCAATCGCGCATCACGAACGCGTAGATGGTGCTACCATCCACATCGCGGCGCACGACCTGATCCTCGACAATCGTCGCCGGGTCGGGACTGGTAGCGAGACGCACGTGCACACCGTCCACCGGCTGCCCTCCGCTCGATACTTTGCCTTTGATCTGCGTGGAGCCGGAGTGCGAACAACTAACGACTACCGGGCGAAAACTGTACGGCAGCGGAATCGGCGTGGGAGGACCGACAGGTACCGCGCGCGTCGGCGGGCGCGCCGTCGCGGTACGCGTGGGCGTATTCGTCGGAGCAGGCGTCTCGGTTGGCGTCGAAGTTGCTGTCGCGGTAAAAGTAGGGGTGGGAGTCGCCGTACTCGTGGCGGTCGGTGTCCAGGTCGGCGGCAAAACGGCGATAGCGGTGGCAGTCGGC
Organism: Anaerolinea sp.; assembly: GCA_020722265.1. Lineage (GTDB taxonomy): Bacteria > Chloroflexota > Anaerolineae > UBA4142 > UBA4142 > DYLA01. The sequence continues at coordinate 16,588 of DYLA01000012.1, read as the reverse complement.
TTGGGTGGTTTGAATGGATTGAGGGCGACGTGGGGATTGATGAAGATGAGCAGATAGCCCATCACGACGAGGACAGTGATGACACCCACGACGAGTGTTGCGATTTGATAACCTTCTTCATGATCGCCTGGCATAGTCAGTTCCTCATCGCCGCGCGAAATTGACCTCGGCGCGCCAGCACGCCCCCGGGTCTTCCGGATTCTTGATCGCGTTCGTCGTCACTACCCCTGCCCAGGGATCGGAGAGTGGTTTACCCGCGCTGTCCGCGACCCAGACATAGTACGTGCCGGGTTTGGGTCCTTGCGCGCTGATGACGAAGGTGTAGTGACCGGGGCTGCGCCCCGTGCCGGTCGTGAGCGATTGGATCTCACTGCCGCCGGGCGCTAGTCCCAATTTGATGATCACGCCCGATACCTCGCCCTGCGCGTCGGTCACATACCCTTCGATGAAGGTGCCGCCGGAATGTTCGCACACCCCTTTGAGTGTGGCGTACGGATATTTGGGGGGAATCGGTGTATTCGTCCAAGGGGGACGCGTGCGCGTGCGGGTAGCAATCGGCGTGTTCGTCGGCGTATGCGTGAAGGTCGGCGTCGGCGTGGGTGTATCTGTGGGCGTGGGGGTGAACGTCGGCGTGAAGGTGCTCGTCGGCGTCGGCGTCCAGGTGGGAGGAAGGCGCACGATAGTTGGAGTCGGCACCGGGGGTTTGAGCGGATTAAGCGCGACTTGAGGGTTGATGAAAATCAACAGATAACACATACACACAAGAACGATAGCCACAATGACCACGAGCGTGGCGATTTGATACCCTTCTTGCTGAATGTCCTGCATAGCGTACCTCCCCGTCGCCCAACTCCAGAGGTCAGAGGCTTGCCAACCTCTGCCCTCTACTGCTCTTCATCGCGGCAACGCGCGCTCCCCTGCTCCGTACAACTCATCCGGCACGAGCCAGTAGATCGTCCTGCCGCCGCGCGTCAGCGTATCGAGACGGAGTGCTGGAAGCGAGGCATCCATCGCCTGGCGCGTCGCGTCCCGCAAATCGTCTTGCAAGTCTTGCTCCGCCGCGCCGCGCCACCAGCCCCAGCGCGCCGCGATCAGTTCAAAACGAATGACCTCTTCCAGCGCGCGCACCGACTCGGTAGAACCGCGCGCGGTGGCTTGCGTTCGATACAAACGCGCCAGCGCGTCCCATGTCTCATCCCACGCGTCCGCAATCGCCGCCACCTCCGCGCTCCACTCGGGCACGAGGTTGACGCCGAACGCTCCGCGCGCAACGCGATACTTGAGCGCGAGCCACTGGCTCTGATCGCGCCACAGCGCGATGTGCGTCGCCGGGTCTTGCGTCGCCGCCAACTGCGTCGCGTAGAACGACGCGCGCGCCGCGTCCTCCTGCTGCAACGCCTCCCCCAACTGCGCCACTGCATCCGCTGGATAGTCACCGGCGCGCTGGGGCGGATTTTCGCTCACGTCGTCGAGCAGTTGCTTGGCGGCAGCGATGCGCGTCTTTTTCGACGCCTCCACCTCTGGCGCGCTGGGCAGCGCGCCCACCTGGGGCGAAAAGGGGACACGTGCCGCGAGTGACTCTGCCCCCTCGATCGCGTCCGCCGCTCGAGCGCGCGCCTGCGCGGCAAGTTGAGTTGAGCCCAGCGCGTCGTAGGCGTTGGCGATTTGTTCCAACCGACGCACCCGCGCGTCGCGCCGCAACGCCGGGCTGTGCTGGGCAACCAGATACGCCTGATCGGTCACCCAGCGCGCCGCGTCCCTGGCGCCAATGCCGCGCAAGCCCGCGCTCACCTGCAAGTACGTATCGAGCCGCGCGAGGTCAGACAGCGCAGGACTGAGCGTCGCCAGTAAGGCGGCGGATTGGTAACAGGAAGCCGCGCGGCGCGTCTCTTTCGCCTTGCCATACAGTTCGCCCAGTTGCAACAACGCGCCCAGTCGCGCCGCGTCGGCGAGCGTCGGATCGTAGGCGAGAAGCGCGTAGGCGTTTTCCAGATGCGCGTGGTCGAGCGCGGCGTTGAGTGCGGCAGGCGCCTCTGCGCCGGTCAGCGGGAGCAAAACCGTCGCGGGCACGAGCGCGCGATTATCCACCTGCTCCAGCGGCGGCTGCCACGCGAAGGCGTCCACCGGCTCGCTGCGGCGAAGCCAGAACGCGGCACCGAACGCCCCCACGCTCAGCATCATCAGAGCGCAGCCGCCGAGAAAGAAAAAGAGTGAAAGCGCGCGCTTCACGGCTGCACGAACTTTTCGATCTTGAGCGTCTCGCGCACCGCCTGCAACCAAGCCAGGAACGCCTTTTGCCGCGCGTCTTGAATCAACTCGGGGGGCAATGCACGCGCCTTGTCTTTTTCGATGACCTGAACGATGTGATAACCGAACTGGGTGCTGATGACATCGCTCACTTGATTGACCGGCAAGTCGAACATCACCGCGTCGAGGCGCGGGTCGAGTACGCCGCGCGGCATCCAGCCCATATCGCCGCCGTTGCCCTTGTTCGTCTCGTCCAGCGAGTACTGCTTGGCGAGCACAGCAAAATCCTCTCCCTTGCGGGCGCGATCCCGCAGGGTTTGTGCGAGCGCGGGCGTCGCAACGAGAATCTGGCGCACGTGCACCTGCTCGACGTTCGTCGGCAGCGCGGCAGTAATGCGGTTCACCATCGCCTCGCCCAGAAGTTGATGGCGCACTTGCGTGCAGAGATCGGCAAGGGTGAGTTGATTCTTGTTCATATATTCGTTCAATTTCTCGACGCTGCCGGCATCTTGAATCATCTGGGCGAGACGCGCGTTGAGAGCGTCCGGCGTGACCTTGATGCCCTCGCGCTCCGCCTGCTGAGCGATGATCAGGTCGCTGATCATTTGGTCGAGTACTTGTTGCTTGAGACTCTTGAGGGTCTCTTGCCCCGACGCCGACTGGGGGTCTAGGCCGGTGTTCTGCACCATCGCGGCTTGGGCTTGCGCCGCCTGACGATTGTACGCGTCGAGCGAGATACCTTCTCCCTGCACGCGCGCGGCGAGCGACGCGTTCGCCGGCATCGGCGTTGGCGGGGGACAGACCAGTGCCGCCGGCGCGGGCGTCACCGACGCGGCGGGGGCGGGAGTTTTGGGTGCGGAGACTGCACTCGGCGATGACTCTGGGGTGGCGGTGATGTAAATCACCGGCGCGGGCGCCGGCGTCGTCGCCTCACATCCCACCAGCGTCAACAATCCAAGAAACAACCAAACGATGAAAATCCAACGGTGGTTCACTCGACCTCCTTTGATGCGACCGCGCGCGAGTTGATCGCACCGGTCAACTCAATTATATCGAATCGGGGCAGAATTGCAAGGCGATGACGATTTGACTAAGCAGGTATCTTGTGCTATATTCTCGTCCGCAAGGTCATCGGTCTTTTTTTAGAAAAGGGGCAAAACTAATCGGCGACAAAAATCCTCGAGTCAACCAAGCCATTCGCGCGCGCGAAGTCCGCGTCATTGACGAAACGGGCAAACAAATCGGCGTTATGGCAGTGCCAGAAGCATTGCGACTCGCCCAGGAGCGCAATCTCGATCTGGTCGAAGTCGCGCCCAACGCCCAGCCGCCCGTTTGTCGCATCATTGACTTTGGCAAGTTTATGTACGAGCGCACCAAAAAGGAGCGCGAAGCCAAAAAGGGACAAAAAGCCATCGAGGTCAAAGAACTGCGAATTCGTCCCAAAACGAACTGGTATCACACCGGCTTCAAACTCAAACGCGTGCGCGAGTTTCTCAAGAACGGCAACAAGATTCGAGTGCGAGTGCTCTTCCGCGCGCGCGAGATCACGCACATCACCATCGGGCGCGAGATTCTCGAGCGCGTCGCCGCCGAGTTAGCCGACGCGGCGAACATCGAACAACTGCCGATGCTGGACGGCAAAAGTCTCGTGATGGTGCTTGCTCCCGGCCCGATGAAAGGCGGTCCCGAAGCCGCTCGCGCGATGGTTCGCGGTACGCGGGTAGTCGTTCCGCCGCCGGCAGAAATGCTCCCTGTCCCTAAACCATCCTAACGCGCCCCCTGAAAAGGTTGCGCTAACGGAGCGAAACATTGTCGTGGTCGGGGTTCAACCCCGACTGTTTGTTGTCATTCTCGACTTTGCGGAGAAGATCCAAATGCCTAAAATCAAAACCCACCAAGCCACCGCCAAGCGATTTCGCGTGAGCGGCACCGGCAAATTGATGCGAATCCATATCGGCAAGTCGCATTTGCGCCGCAACAAAGCCAAGCGCAACAAGCGTCAGTTCGACCGTCGAATGGAATATGAGAATTTCGAGCGCGCCAAGAAAATCAAACAACTCGCGCCGACGCTCGACTGATCACGTACGCGCCAGTCCATCGGAGGATTCTCGTGCCCAGAGTAAAACGCGGCGTCGTCTCACATCGCCGCCACAAAAAAATCTTGAAGCAAACCAAAGGTCAGACCCTTTCGCGCCACACGCTCTTCCGCCGCGCCAATGAAGCGTTGCTCCATTCCAAGTACTATGCCACCGTCGGACGCAAGAAACGCAAAGGGGATTTTCGCCGCTTGTGGATCGCGCGCATCAACGCGGCGGCGCGTCCACTCGGAATGACCTACAGCAAGTTGATGGCAGGATTGAAGCGCGCCGGCGTCGAGATGGATCGCAAAGTCCTTGCCGATCTCGCTGTGCGGGACGAGCAGGCATTCGCCCAGTTGGTGGAAATGGCGAAAGCATAACCCGCGCGCGCCCCTCCTCCCCGCGCGAGTCCATCCGGTTGGTTTTTGAAGAAACCCGTTTCCTTGCCGAAAACGGGTTTCTCGTTTTTTCGCTTTTGGGTGTATAATACAAATGTTCCGGATAGCGAAGATGGCATACCGTAAAACGACGCGCCCGAAACCCAAAGAACAAGCGAAACCACCCAAGCCCCTGTTCCGTTTGGACGCCGACCGCTGGGAAGAGATCGCGGCAATCATCGTCGTGATTCTCGCCGCGCTCACCGCGCTCGGCGCACTCGATCTGAGCGGCGGATTCCTACTCGGCGCGTGGACGCAATTGCTGCAGGCACTGCTCGGCTGGGGAGTTTACCTAACGCCCCTGCTCCTGCTCGGCTTGGGCATCTGGCTTCTGCTCGACGCGCTCGACAAGACCTGGAACATCGGTTGGGAGCGTCCGCTGGGCTTTGGGCTGATGTACCTCCTCCTCCTGGCGCTGCTGCATTGGCTCAGCGCGCTCGACCAGCCGATGCGACAGCCGGGCGCGTTTCAAGGCGGCGGCCTCGCCGGCTGGACGATCACCGCACTCCTCATCGCCGCGTTCGGCGACATCGGCGCGCTCCTGGCGCTGATCGCGCTCACCAGCATCACGTTGATTTTGCTCTTCAACCTCTCGCTCCCGGAATTTGGACGACGGCTCATCTACCTCGCGCGCATCATTCGGCATCTCCCGGATGAGATACGCCAAGGGCGCGGCACGCCCCCCGCGCCGCCCCCTCCGCCGGCAACTCCGCTCGATGTCTATCGCACGGCGCCCCCCGCGCGCGTCTCCCCCCCGCCCCGCCCAGGCAGCGAAAAGGGGCAGAAAGCCGAGTCGCGCTCTCCCATTGCCGCGCGCATCATTGGCGGCGGGGACAGTGCGACGGCGCCGGCAATTCAGCGAGACTGGCGTCTCCCCGATTTCACGCAAATCCTCGAAGAGAGCGTCGAATCCGACATCAACCAGCACGAGATTCGCGAGCGCGTTCGCACCATCGAAGAAACGCTCGCGCATTTCGGCGTGCCTGCCAAAGTGCTGGAAGTGAATCAGGGACCGACGATCACCCAGTTCGGCGTGGAGCCGGGTTTCATCGAGCAAAAGGGCGTGGATGGCAAGACGCATCGCGTCAAGGTGAAAGTGAGCCGCATCAGCGCCTTGCAGCACGACCTTGAACTCGCGCTCGCCGCCGCGCCGATTCGCGTCGAAGCGCCGGTGCCGGGACGGAGTGTCGTCGGCATCGAAGTGCCGAATTCCCAGATCGCGCTCGTCAGTCTGCGCGGCGTGATGGAATCGGACGAATTCAAGAACAGAAAATCGAAACTCAAGATCGCGCTGGGGCAGGATGTGGCAGGGCAATCCATCTGCGCCGACCTCGCCACGATGCCGCACCTTCTCATCGCCGGCGCGACCGGCTCCGGCAAATCCGTCTGCCTCAACGCGCTGATCGCGTGCTTCCTCTGCACGACGACACCCGCCGAAGTGCGCTTTGTGATGATTGACCCCAAGCGCGTCGAGTTGGTGAATTTCAACGGCATCCCGCATCTCCTACGCCCGGTCGTCGTCGAGGTGAACGACGCGGTGGCGGCGTTACAAGACGCGGTGAAGGAGATGGATCGGCGCTTTCAGTTGTTCGCCCAGCGCGGCGCGCGCAACATTGACCTCTACAATCACATCGTCGAAGGAAAAGGGGAGGCGGAGAAACTGCCGTACCACATCATCCTCGTGGACGAACTCGCCGATTTGATGATGGTCTCGCCGGACGAGGTCGAGAAAGCGATTACGCGTCTCGCGCAGATGGCGCGCGCGACCGGCATCCACTTGATTCTCGCGACCCAGCGACCCTCGGTAGACGTGGTGACCGGGCTCATCAAGGCAAATTTCCCATCGCGTATTTCGTTCGCGGTGACGAGCCAGATTGATTCACGCGTCGTGCTCGATACGCCGGGCGCGGAGAAATTGCTGGGCCGCGGCGATATGCTCTATATGGCAAGCGACTCATCGAAGCTGGTGCGCCTGCAAGGGTGCTTTGTCTCCGACCGCGAACTGGATAAACTGGTGGAGTACTGGAAAGCATTCGCGCCGCCGCCCGTCGCGCCCGCGCGCGCACCGGACGATTACTTGCAGACGACGCTGTGGGGGGGTGCGGTGTCCGTCCAAAAGACCGAACCGCTGGAAGACGATTTGCTGCCCCACGCCATCGAAATCGTGCGGCAGGGGCAGCGCGCCTCCGTCTCGCTCTTGCAGCGCAAATTGCGTATCGGCTATTCGCGCGCGGCGCGATTGATCGAGTTGTTGGAACAAAAAGGAATCGTCGGTCCAGACGAAGGACCGACGAAAGGACGCGCGGTGCGCCCGCCAGCGGAGACCACACCCCGCGCACCTAGTGTGCGGCTCGAAGACGATTTCGCCGACTGGACGGACGAGGATTGGGAAGACCTCGATAAGGACGAGTAGGTTCCGACCGCCCCGCTCCCCCAACCTTTGGATGCGCCCGATGGCGGCTATGCCGCGCTCTGCGCCACTTGCTCCGCCTGCTCTGCCGAAATCTCTCCCGCGACCGGACCCTCCACCCAAGCCGCGCCATCCGTCGCGAATTCCTTTTTCCAAATCGGGGCGACCGCCTTGATGCGTTCGATGGCATAGCGCGAGGCGGCGTACGCTTCCGCGCGATGCGGCGCGGCGACGGCGATGACGAGACTCACCTCGCCGACGCGCAGCCGACCGATGCGATGGGCAAGGGCGACGCGCACCTCGCTCCACCGCGCGCGAATCTCGGCGAGGATGTCGCGCAGCGATTGCTCCGCCATCTCCACGTATGCCTCGTACTCCAGAGACTTGACCGATTTGCCGCGCGCGTTGTCACGCACGACACCGATGAAGGTCACGATCGCGCCCGCGCCCGGAAACGCCACGCGACGGACGAGAACGTCCGCGTCGAGCGGCTGACGCGTGATGAGGGCATCGGTTACGTCTTGACGTTTTACGCTTTCACGCTTCGCGCCTTGACGTTTCGCATTTCTGCTCTTACCTTTTGCCTTTTCCCCTCCGCTCACCGGCGGCAAAAACCCCACTTCGTCTCCATCCTGTAGGACGTAATCGGGCGGGACGAGTTTTTGGTTCACCGCGTACGCCGCGCGCGCATTCACCTGGCGCGGCGCGCGCGCCACGTACTCCGTCCACAATTGCTCGACGGTTGTGCCGGGCGCGATGTCTCTCGTCTCGCGCGCGACGCCGATCAACTCACGGAAGATCGCAAAGAACTTGACGTGAACGCGCATCGGTCTCTCTCCTGGTTTATCGCCGCGAGCGGAACCCGCCGCGATGATCGCCGCGCGGACGAGATTCGCGCTCACCGCCACGAGGCGCGGGGCGTCGCTCACGCTCGCTGCCGCCACCGCCGCGCCCGCCCCGATCGTGTTCCAGCGCCTGCTCAACCGTCCATCCTTCGAGCACGGCTTGCCGCGACAGGCGAATCTTGCCGGCTTCGTCCACTTGGGTGACCATCACCATAATCTCATCGCCGAGTTTGACGACGTCGCGGACGTTCTTGACCGGGAAATCGGCCAGTTGCGATACGTGCACCATCCCGTCCACGCCCGGGGCAAGTTCGACAAAGACCCCATAGTCTTCGATGCGAACGACCTTGCCGGTGTAGACGTTCCCCGGCTTGGGCGTCTCGGTCATCCCGCGAATGCGATCCACCGCGAGGAGCGTCCCTTCGCGATTGGACGAGGCGATGAAGACGGTGCCATCTTCTTCGATGTCAATCTTGACGCCGAACTCGTCTTGGAGTTTGCGAACGTTCTTGCCGCCTGGCCCGATGAGCGCGCCGATTTTTTCCGGATCAATCTTGGTGACGGTGATGCGCGGCGCGTACGGCGAAATATCGGTGCGCGGCTCGGGCATCGTCTGCAACATCTTGTCGAGGATGAAAAGACGCGCGGTACGCGCTTGGGTCATCGCGGCATGCAAGAGCGCGGGTGCAAGCCCTCGCACCTTCAAATCGAGTTGCAGCGCGGTGATGCCCCGCGCGGTGCCCGCCACTTTGAAATCCATATCGCCGAGAAAATCCTCGATGCCGATGATGTCGGTGAGAATGGCGTGACGTTCGCCATCGGTGATGAGCCCCATCGCCACGCCAGCGACGGGGGCTTCGATGGGCACGCCGGCGTCCATCAGCGCGAGGGTCGAGCCGCACACGCTCGCCATCGAAGTCGAGCCGTTGGAGGAAAGGACTTCGGAGACGAGGCGGATGGTGTACGGAAATTCCGATTCGTCGGGAAGCACGGCGACGAGGGCGCGTTCCGCGAGCGCGCCATGTCCGATTTCGCGCCGCCCCGGACCGCGCAGCGGTTTCGCTTCGCCGACGGAGTACGGCGGAAAGTTATAGTGGTGCATGTAACGTTTTTCTTCTTCCGGGGCAAGGGTGTCAATCGTCTGCGATTCGCTAGGCATTCCGAGCGTCGCAATCGTCAGGACTTGGGTTTCGCCGCGCGTGAACAAGCCGGAGCCGTGTGCGCGCGGCAGCAAGCCGGTCTCGCACGTGATCGGGCGAATCGTCGTCAGGTCACGCCCGTCGGCGCGGCGACCTTCGTTTAGCACCATCGCGCGCAGTTCGGCTTTCACTTGCCCCTCGAATGCTTCGGCAATGTCGGTGGGAGCGAAGGACTCGCCGAGCGCGGCAATCAGTTCGTTCTTGAGCGCGTCGAGTGCTTCGTTGCGTTCCGATTTCGCGCCGTGCGCTTTGATCGTCTGGGTGATGCGGTCTCCCAAGCGTGCTTTGACCGCGTTTTTCACTTCGTCGCCCAAGAGGTGGAGAGGGTAGGCTTGCTTCGGTTTGCCGATTTCTGCGCGCATCTGCTCTTGCAGCGCGATGACCGGTTGCATCGCGGCGTGACCCTGTTGCAGCGCGTCGAGCATCACTTCTTCGGTCACCTGATTGGCGCCCGCTTCGACCATGATGATAGCATCTTGGGTGCCAGCAAGGCGCAGGTCGAGCGCGGATTGCTCCATCTGGGTCGAGGTGGGGTTGAAGACGAACTTGCCATCAATGTAGCCGACGCGCACCGCGCCCACAGGTCCTTCAAAGGGGATGTCGCTGATCGTCAGCGCGGCAGAGGCGCCAATAATCGAAAGGATGTCAATGTAGTGATCCTGATCGGCGCTGAGTGCGGTGACGACGACTTGGACATCGTTGCGGAATCCTTTGGGGAATAGCGGTCGCAGGGGGCGATCGGTAAGACGGCAGAGGAGAATGGCTTGCTCGCTGGGTTTGCCTTCGCGCTTGAAAAAGCCGCCGGGGATTTTGCCGGCAGCATAGAGCCGTTCCTCGTAGTCAACGGTGAGCGGGAAAAAGTCAACGCCCTCGCGCGGTTCGGTCGCAGCGGTGGCGGTGGCAAGAATCACCGTGTCCGCGTGGCGGACGGTGACCGCGCCGTTGGCTTGTCCAGCCAGTTTGCCGGTCTCGATCGTAAGTGTAGAATCGCCGAACGGAATCGAGAAAGCGCGTGTGTCGTTCATTTGAACCTCCGAATGTAGTCGTATGGTCGAATAGTCGAATAGTCGAATGCCGCGGCAGGACGATTCGACGGCGCGACTAGACCAGGCGACGCCTTTGCCCATCGGAGGTCAGGGACTGGAGACTGAGTTCCAGCAACCCGTGTTCAGTAGTCAGCAGGGAGCAAGACGGTCTGACTGCCGAATAGTGGTTACTGACAACTGGAACGCACTCTCCAATTCCCGCCCTCGAGGATGGGCTTGTTTTGTTGCGTTGTT
>DYLA01000012.1:3831-5992 GCA_020722265.1 Anaerolinea sp. | reverse complement strand
GGAACGCACTCTCCAATTCCCGCCCTCGAGGATGGGCTTGTTTTGTTGCGTTGTTAATTTATCAGTTACAAACAGACGAGTAGATGGGCGCCGCGCTCCACATCTACTCGTCACCAAAGTTGACCTTTGGTCATCGGTTGCTATTTACGCAAACCGAGTCTGCTGACGATTTCCTTGTACCGAGAGGCATCCTTCTTGCTTAGATAGGTCAGATGCCGCCGTCGTTCTCCCACCATCTTCAGCAAGCCACGCCGAGAGTGATTGTCTTGTTTGTGCCCTTTGAGGTGCTCGACGAGTTGGTTGATACGGGTGGTCAAGAGGGCGATCTGCACTTCTGGCGAGCCGGTATCGTTGGCGTGGGTATGGTATTTCTCCATAATAGCGGTTTTCTCCGCCTTTTTCAGCGCCATGCGTTTCTCCCTTCCAGTGAGTTACCTTTTCAACGCAGGCGCATTATAGCACAGATGAACAATTCTGGCAAATTACCTCCATCATTGGAAAACAGTAAGGCGTCAGCCATCCTACACGCGGCTGACGCCCTGAACTCGTTTACGGCTGTACTAGAAGAACATCGGTGCAATCAACAGCGCAATCGTGACGAGGATGACATAGGGCACAAAGATCATGATGCAGTAACCCATGATGTCGCGAAAGTCCAACTTGGCCACGCCCAAGAGGGGGATTGCCCAGAAGGGCTGGATGACATCGGACATCATGTCACCCCACGCGTAAGCGAGGACGTTCAAGTTCTGGGGCACTTTGAGCGCTGCGGCTGCCTGCACCACGTACGGCGCTTCAATCGCCCACTTTGATCCACCCGAGGGCACAAAGTAGTTCAAGATGCCAGAGTACCAGTAGATGATCGCCGGGTAGGTCGCGGGGTTGGAAATCGCCACAAACCACGCCGCGATCACGTCTTGCAGCCCAGAGTACTGGATGATGCCAAAGATGCCGGCATAGAACGGGAACTGCAAGACCACCCCCCAGATGAATCCGCCGGCTTCCTTCGCCGCCTTGAGCAAACTTGCCGGCGTCCAGTGCAGAAGCACGCCCAACATCAGGAAGATAAAGTTGACCGTATCGAGGTTGATGCGGCTCAACACGACTAGCAAGGGTTCGGTTCCCTTTGGACCCGGCGCGCCAAAGTATTGCCAGAGATACACCAAGCCGAACAGGATCGCGACGATGAGGTTGATCACCGGCGAGTACTCCAACGCTTCACCAGGAGTCGCATCGGCGGGCTTGGGCGGTGCGGCGAACTCCTCCTCCTGCGCCAACGCGGGGTCGGCTTCGACCGTATCCTCTTTCTTGGGATGGAGGAAGGGCGTGTAGATCGTCAAGAAGACGATGACGATCAACGCCAAGAGTAGGTTGAACGGATGGAAGATCGTTTGGGCGACGCTAATCACACCGAGTTGCTTTTCCATAAAGTGGCCGGGGGTAGCGACGAGCAGCGGCGCAGACGCCGAAAGACCCGAGTGCCAAGTCGTGCCCAAACCGAGGTAGGCAGCGGCGATGAGAAGCCGATAGTCCATCCCTTTTTGCTTCTTGACCAGATAGCGCGCAAAGACCGCGCTGCCGACGATGGACAAGCCCCAGTTGAAGAACGAGAGGATCATCGAAACGGCTGCCATCAGCGCGATCACTCCCTTGGGGCTTTTGGGCAAACCGGCCAGCCAGTTGAGCAGCCGGCGAAACGGCGGCGAGACGGCGACGATGTAGCCGGTCAGGATGATCAAACACATCTGCATAGCAAAGGTGAGGAGTACCCAGAACCCTTTGCCCCAGTAGAACATGAGGATGACGGCTTTGTCGAGCCCGAGCGCACCTGGAAGTTCTGGCAGACCGGCGGGCTTGCGGCCCGGGCTGAGGAAGAACGCCAGCAACCAGGCAAGAATCGTGAGGATGACCGCAATGACGTAGGCATCTGGCACAAAGCGCGTGCTCCAGCGGGTCATCAGAGTGGCTAGACGCTGTAACATAAAACCCCTCCTTCGGGAATGTTTGACGCACCCGCGCGTCGTAGGTTGATAACGATACCGTGCCGCTTCGTTCCACGCGCGCGGCACGCTGGGCGAACCGAGCCCGAGACGAGTCGCCGGTTGATGCTTCACCTCCTTCAAGACGCCGGTGACGCGAGACGCAGGGCGGGGCGCATATC
>DYLA01000012.1:0-3731 GCA_020722265.1 Anaerolinea sp. | reverse complement strand
CTCTCGTCCCACGAATCGCGGCGCGTCCCTCACACTTGTAATTGCGGCAAGATACTCTGGTAGTAATCCAAGCAACCCGGGTTGATGAGCGCCTCCCGGTTGACAACGGCTTTGCCGTTGATGATGTTCGTGACCGCGCTCTCCACTTTTTTCATATTCAACGTGTAGGGGATCTCCGGCGCTTCGAGGATGAGGGCGGGGACGTGACGCGGCGACGCTTTTTCGCGCAACGTCTTTTTGATTTTGTCTTTCAGGGCGTCGGTCAAGCGCACGCCTGCCGCCAGTTTCACGAACAGGATGATACGCTGATCACCCTTCCAGTTTTGTCCGACCGCGAGACTATCCGCGATCTCCTCCATCTGCTCTAGTTGATTGTAAATCTCCGCTGTGCCAATCCGAACACCCGATGGCTTGAGCACCGCATCCGACCGACCGTAGAAGGTGATGCCTCCCGTGTCGCTGTGGATGACGATGTAATCGCCGTGCCGCCACACGTTGGGATAGAACTGGAAGTACGCGCTCTTGTACTTTTCGCCGTCGGGATCGTTCCAAAAGTACAGGGGCATCGAAGGAGCGGGCGCTTCGCACACCAATTCGCCCTGCTGATCGAGAACGGGCTTGCCTTGCTCGTCGTACGCTTTTACTTTCATCCCCAACGCGGGTCCCTGCAACTCGCCGGCATACACCGGCAAGGTCGGCGAGCCTGCCGCGAAGCAGCCGTTGATGTCCGTCCCTCCCGAAATCGAATTCAAGTGCAAATCCGGCTTGACCTCCCGGTAAACGTATTCGAAGCCTTCGGCGGAAAGGGGCGAGCCGGTTTGCGAGATTTCGCGCAGCGACGCCAAGTCGTAATGCTGGCACGGGCGAACCCCTTGACTTTTCAAGAAGTTGATGTAACTCGCGCTGCATCCGAAAATCGTAATGCGCTCGTCTTGAATCATTTTCCACATCGCACCCGCATCGGGATAGTTGGGATTGCCATCATACAGCACAATCGTCGCGCCGACGCCGAGCGAACTGAGCAGCCAGTTCCACATCATCCAACTGCAAGAGGTGATGTACATAATCGTGTCATCGCGCTTTAAATCGGTGTGGAGCAACAATTCCTTCAAATGGTTGATGAGGACGCCTCCCGCTCCCTGCACTAGGCATTTGGGCTTGCCGGTCGTGCCGGAAGAAAACATGATGTAAACCGGATGGTCGAAGGGGAGTTGTTCGAAGGGGATGGCGAGATTTTTTCCGCGCGCGATGAAATCCTCGTAGTGCACGGCGAGGGGAATGTGACTGAGGTCTGGTCGCTCGTCAGTGTACGAGACGACTACGACTCGTTGCAAGGAGGGGATACTCCTGGCGATTGTCGCGGCGTTCGCCAGGGTGTCGAAGGCTTTGCCTTTGTGAAAATAGCCATTAGCGGTGAATAGAACTTTGGGCTCGATCTGCCCGAGGCGTTCCAGCGCCGCCGGCGCACCAATGTCGGTCGCACACGAAGACCACACCGCGCCGAGGCTGGTCGCCGCTAGCATCGCGATGGCCGTCTCCATCAGGTTGGGCATATACGCCGCCACGCGGTCTCCCGGCGCGAGCCCCACCTCGCGCAGCGATTGCGCCAGGCGCGCAACCGCTTCGTACAATTCCGCGTAGGTCATTCGCGCAGATTTCTGCGTCTCGCCCCGGAAAACCAAGGCCGTGCGCTCATCGCGATAGCGCAAGAGATTCTCGGCAAAATTCAAACGCGCACCGCTGAACCATCTTGCGCCGGGAAACCTGCCAAGATCGTCAACCACCTCAGCATATCCCTGCGACGCCTTGATCCCGGCGAATTCCCACACCGCCGCCCAAAAGTCCGCGATGCGCTCCACCGACCAGCGATGGAGGTCAGCATAGGAGTCAATGCCAAGACCATACTTGCGATTGACCAAGCCGATGAATCGGGTCAGGTTGGCTTGTCTCTTGCATTCTTCAGAAGGTGTCCAAAGCGGTGTTTTCACAATGCCTCCTTCCAATGACCCTTGTGACGATTTTATTCTACAATAGCAGCATTGGTTTTGTCAATACCTCTTGCCCGTGCACGTAACCTGTGCTACACTTGGCGTGTGAAGCGCTCCACTCTCCCCATCCTCTTGATGATTCTCCTCGCCGCGTGCGCGCCCACGTCCAAGCGCGTGACCCTGCTCGTGGACGGCGAACGTCGCGTCCTCGATACGTATGCCATCACCGTGCAGGATGTCCTGCGCGAGCAAAACATCGTGCTCGGCGATGACGACAAGACCGATCCGCCTCCTTTCGCCGAAATCGGACGCAGCGCAACGATCACCGTGACGCGCGTCCAAATCAAAACCGAAACGACGCGCCAACCGATTCCTTTTACGCGCCAACTCGTGCGCGACGAAACGTACCCCCAGGGACAAATCCGAGTGGCGCAACTCGGTGTGAATGGGACGGTCGCGATCACCTACACGGTCACCTTCGAAGAGGGCAAAGAGACCACGCGCCGCGAGACGGCGCGCCAAATCGTCGCGCAACCCCAAGACGAAATCCTCGCCATCGGCACGCAAGGGAGCCTTGCCTCCGTTCCCATTTCCGGCACGATCGCGTACATCGCCAATGGAAACGCGTGGGTGATGCGTCACACCAGCGGCGAAAAGCGTCCCCTCACGACGACCGGCGATCTCGACGGGCGCGCCTTTTCGCTCTCCTCCGATGGACGCTACCTGCTCTTTTCGCGCGCACCGGCCGATGCCATGCATTCGACCGCGCTGAATTCGCTGTGGCTGCTGGACGCGCTCGTACTGGGCGAATCGCCGCGCCAACTGCCGGTGCGCGACGTGCTGTTCGCGCAATTCGCGCCGGACGCGCGTACCATCGCGTACTCGACCGGCGAGTGGACGCCGGGCGCGCCGGGCTGGAAAGCGCGCAACGATTTGTGGGTAATGCCAATCGCCATCACTGACAGCGGGGTGACGACCCAGCCGCCGCGCCCGCTCTGGAAACCGAGTGTCCCCGCACCGTACAGTTGGTGGGGCACGCAATTCGCGTGGTCGCCGGACGGGCGCGCCATCGCCTATGCCTTCGCCAACGAAATCGGCTGGATCGAAGTGAGCCGCGCTGTGCCGAGCGATAGCGAGCACGCGCCGCGCCAAACCCTCAAAACCTTCGCCCCTTTTCGCGCCCGCGAGGACTGGGTATGGTTGCCGCAAATCGCGTGGTCGCCCGATAGCCGGTTCATCATCGGCACCGTGCACGCGCCGCTGGGCAATCCGCACGTCGCAACAGACGATCCGACGTTCGAGGTGTGGGCGCTCGCGCGCGACGGGTCGGTGCGCGTGGCATTAGCGCAACAGACCGGGATGTGGGCATCGCCGGTGTGGTCGCCGATGGACGCGCGCGGCGAAAGCCGCATCGCCTTTGGCGTCGCGCTCGCGCCGAGCAATAGCGAGCGCAGCCGCTACGCGCTCCGAGTGATGGATCGCGATGGCGGCAACCAGACGCAGATTTTTCCGCCAGCCCACGAGAACGGTCTCGTGGTCGTCCAGATCGCATGGTCGCCGAACGCGCGGCAACTCGTCGCCACGCGCGCCGGCGATTTGTGGCTGTACGATTTCGCGGCTGCCCACTGGTCGCAGTTGACCGCGAACGGCGCGTCTTCCCTGCCGCGGTGGGGGAAATAAGCCCGCAGACACGGCATGTGCAAAGTCTATTGACAACCACCTTTTTGTCATTTCGAGGCGTGG
>DYLA01000011.1:15097-29863 GCA_020722265.1 Anaerolinea sp. | reverse complement strand
ATCAAGTGCACCAGTTTTGACGTCTCCACGATTGAATGTAGCGTTACCCATTCTATCCAGATTTGCAGTTTATTCAAATTGAGTGCAATGACAGTTACGGCGCGTCTGCTCAGCCACGCTCACTATGATTCGCCGGACGCGACAAGCCCTGGATGAAAGTCCCTTGATGACTAGGCCGTAGCCCGCTTGAGCGGGTTGGCACCTGCGTCAGCCCCCGAATTTATTTGGGGGCGTTCTGCCGCGGCGTAGGAGCGCGCTTGGCGCCAGCCGTGAATCCCAGCGCGAGCGCGTCTCATTTGACGTGCTACCAAGTCTGTGGTATAATGCTAGCCATAAGAGACAAATACTCGGTTGATTGAGCCGCCAGAGGTTGTGACTCGGGCGGCTCTTTCGCTATCCCCGTACTCTCGCGGCAGTTGCCGAACGTAACGTGCGTCAATTGGGAAGCGAGGAGATGGGACAATTTTCCAAAACCCAAAAGGAGGGGTTGAAAATGGAAACGAAACTGTACGTCGGCAATCTGTCTTACAACGTGACCGAAGGGGATCTGGAACGACTCTTTGCCCAAGCCGGTGAGATCAAAGAGGTCTCCCTAGTGATGGATCGCGTCACGCGTCAGTCCCGCGGGTTCGGCTTTGTCGAGATGACGACACAGGCGGACGCGGAAAAAGCCATCCAGATGTTCAACGGACACGAACTCGATGGACGCCCGCTGACCGTCAACATCGCCCGCCCGCGCGAAGAACGCGGGGGCAGTTTTCGCGGTGGTTATGGCGGACGCGGCGGTAGACGCGGCGGCAGACGCTAACCGATTCGAGACCCGAAGGGTTCACGCAAGCGATCCCTTCGGGTCTTGCTTTGGGTATACCGCAAAAGTGTCGGGGCTTGAAGTGAGAGGGCAAATTGAATAAACTATGGTCACACCACTTGGAAAAGGAGTTTGCCTATGCCCCGTGTCATGTCCCGTGCCCAACGCCAAGCCGCGTTTCTCGAGGAAGCCGCGCGTTCATTCGAGCACTTGGAAGACTGGTATGATCAACACCCTGACGCGACCTTTGGCGAGTTGGGAGCCGAGGCGCGCCAGCAACGGCGCGCGTTGATGGGCACAGCCCTTGCGTTGCTGATTAATGGACGTGAGGAGGCAGAGACGCCTCGCCGAGGCGTCTTGAACTCACCGATCCCGATCGAACAAAGAACCTCTGCGCCGCGAGAGATCGCGGGCAGAGGTTCTTGATGGCGCAGCACTGTCCCCTACAACATCTCATCCGCCGTGATGATGGCGGCTGCGATTTCACCTAGTTTCTTGTTCTCGTTCTGACTGCGCCGCTGCATTCGCCGAAATGCTTCCTCCTCCGCCAAGTTCAACCGCCGCATCAAAATCCCCTTGGCGCGCTCGACCAACTTGCGCGTCTCGAGCGCGTCGCGCAAATCGTCTACTTCTTGATGCAGCGCTTGAAACTCCCTAAAACGCGAGACCGCTAGCGCAATCGTCGGCAACAAGTCCTGCTCCGAAACCGGCTTCATCAGGTACGCCGATACGTTCGCATTCGCGGCGCGCTCGGCCAGTTCGCGCTCGCTGTACGCGGTCAGCAGAATGATCGGGATGGGACGCTCGGCAGTGATTTGCTCTGCCGCCTCGATGCCATCCATCTCCGGCATCTTGATATCCAAAATCGCCAAGTCGGGACGCAACTCGTGCACGAGGCGTACCGCTTCCTTGCCATTCGACGCTTCCGCCACAACCTTGTGCCCCAGTGTTTCCAACTGCGATTTCAAACTCAAGACGCGTAGTCCTTCATCGTCCGCAACCAATATCCGCAAAGTATCCACCGTCACTCCTCCTTCGATCCGACACCGCGCTGAAATAGAACCCACGCCGTCGCTCCCGTCCCCTCGTTGGAGGTCAAGACGATTCTGCCGTCCAGGTCCTTTTCCGCCAGCGTGCGCGCGATCTGTAGCCCCAGCCCGCGCGAAGCTTGAAGATCGAATCCCGACGGCAAGCCCACGCCATCGTCCTGCACCCGTACCCATACCTCCATTCCATCCTCGTCCAACTCGACTTGAATGTTGCCGGTGGCGCGCTCCCGAAAGCCGTGTTCGATGGCGTTGCTCACCAACTCGTTCAGCACGAGCGCGAACGCCGTCGCCTGCTTGGAGCCGAGATGGATGTTCGGACCGACGACGCGAATCTGGATGCGCTGGTCCGGACGCGTCATGCTGTGGCGCGCGGTTTCGCTTACCCGCTGCGCGAGTTCGGTGATGTTCGTCGAGCCGACGGTTTCGACGGAGAGCAATTCGTGCGACGCGGCGATGCTCTTGATGCGTGTGATCGAATCGCGCAGACTCTCCTGCGCCTCGGGACGCGGGTTGCGCGACATTTCCAGCGACAGCAAATCGGCAACCGTTTGCAGATTGTTCTTGATGCGATGGTGCATCTCCAGCAGCACCGCGTTGAGCGCGTCCGCTTCTCCTTCCGCGCGCTCGCGCTTGGCGATTTCGTGTCCGACCCAGTGGAGGGTGAGCCAGGTAAACGCGGGACCCACCACGCCAAAGACCAGCGTCTCGACTGCAAACACAAGCGGATGCGTTTTGGCTTCGAGGATGAGGTGCGAGGTCACTTCATAGAACATCACCATCGCCAGCAGGACGAGGGGGACGATCTGCTGGAGCGCAAAGACGCGCTGCGAAAGCAAGCGTCGCGGACGCGGCGGCGCGGCAGGGGCGGGGAGGGTAGCGCGCGGCGCGCGTAAGGGAATTGTCTCATTCGTTGCAATGGGGGACGCCGGGAGGCTGGCGATGCTCGGCGGGCTGCTCATTCGTCCCTCCGCCGTTTGGCGCCGCAGCGGGGGCAGAAATTGTCTTCGGCGTTCAGCGCGTGACCGCACTGGGAACAGTACGCGCGCGCGGCGCCCCCGCGTGGCTTGTGTCTGACTGGGTGTGTGTCGCTCCGCGCTCCGATGGGTTCGCCGCGTATGTTTTGCTGCCAGATGAAAATTCCTAGAACGATGACCAGTCCTAACGAGATCAGCGCGACGAGAACGAAAATCGTATTCCAGGGGTTCGAGGTTTCGGGCGCGGCAGTTGGCGAGACCGATGGGTTAGGATCCGTCTTGGTGTACTTGACCTGCGCGGCGATGGTTTGCCCGGCGGCGACGTTGGAATATGGCAGGATAAAGTACTTAAAGCCCGCGCTATCGGTGCGCGTGGTCGGCGTCGCTGGGGAGACCGAAAAGTTCGTGGCGGCAAGGGGCTGCTGGAATTCGAGTGTGAGTTGGTCTGCCGGGGCGAGGGTTTGGAAAACGAAATCGAGCGTCTTGTTCGGCGCGCCGCGCAGTGCATCGTGATAGTACTCGACGTGGTAGTTAGGCTGCGTCACCGTGAAGGTGACGCGCGTGAATCCATTGCCCAAGTCCTGGGCTTGCGAGGGTTGTTCACGCGCGAAACTGCCGTCCGGATTCGCCCAAGTCGTCACGAGCGATGTCGCTCCGCTGGGGATCAACACCGACACCTCGCGCGGCAAATTACTCTGGTCGGCGAGCGCGCCGTCCAGCATCACGAGCACGGTCGGCCGGTCGTACTCCAGCCAGACCGAAATCTTGAGTTGCGTCAGACGATTGGGATCGTCCGCGCGCGCCGGCAGGATTGCCAGCGCCGTCACGAGCGCGATCAGCGCGCCCAAGAATTTTTGTTTCATACGAGAACGGAGGCTAGACCTCGGCAAGCCCATTCAGGTCGAACTATAGCAGAGCCAAGTCCGAGCAGAGTCCAAGAGCGGTCAAAAATCTGTTCCGCCCAAGCGTTCACGCGCGCGCACGCGTTCCGACACCGCGCGCGTCAGCGCGAGGGCGCGTTCCGCCGCGTCGACGGAAATCGTGCCAAGCCCACAGGCGGGGGTGACTAGGGCGTGCGCGTAGAGCCAATCGCGATCGAGTCCTTTTTTGACGAGCAAGCCGATCGCGGCGTCGAGCCGCGCGACCAGCGACTCGACCGATTCGCGCGCAATCTGCTCTTCCACCGTCGGCACGATGCCCCAGGCGAGGATGCCGCCGCGATCGAGAAAACGTTTCACGTCATCGGCAAAGAGCGCGAGATTTTCGGCGTAGTTGTACGCGTCGAACGAAATCACATTCACCGAAGTTTCGAGCAGCATAGACCAATCGGTATTGCCGCAGCAGTGTGTCCCTTTCAAGCCACGCAGCGCGGCGAACACCTCTTCGAGGTCGCGCACCACCTCGTCGCGATTCAGCGCGACGACGGACGCGCCGATGAGCGCGAGCGAAGGTTCGTCCACGAAGATGAGCGTCGGCAGCCCTAGCGCGGACAAAAATCGCTCTTGCCATTCTGCCTTGCGCGCGAGGTGCTTGACGAGCACATCCCGCAGCGCATCGTCGTAAAGCATCGGGCGGAGGTTCTGGTCTACCACTTTGAGACCGAAACTGATGGGACCGGTGACCTGACCTTTGATCCAGCGTGCTTGGCGCAGCGCAGCGCGTTCGTCCGACAGCGCGTACAGTCCCTCCGCGTACTCCTGTCCGACGGCGAACAAGTTCGGATCGTCGGCGAGATAGCGCGCGTAGAAGGCTTCGACCTGCGCGAGGGTGTGGTCGTCAATCACTGCGCCGAGGTACTCGTGCGGCAAGTCGAGTTCGACGGCGGCAAGATTCTCGCTAAACTGCACGTACATATTCTCGCGAAAATCGCGCTGGGGCAGTTGGGGCCAGAACGGGAGAGTTGGAAAATTCTGGAATACGGCGCGCAGCGCGGCGCGTGGCTCGTTATGTGGCAGACTGCCGATGCCGGTGGCTAGGGCTTGCGGGACAAAAGCGGTCATCATTTCCCTCAGGTTCTTGTATTTTAGCACGAACGCGGCGAAACGACAAAATGACGGCTTTGGGGGGAGAACAGGCGGACTAGTACGAAGGTCGCACGAAATTTTGACCCGTTTTTGACCCCCATTTGATATTCTAATTAAGAATGGTAGCGATTTCATCCACCGTTTCGATTCGCTGCCTTATTCGTCATCCCATTATTTGCGAAGACGCACATCACATCAAAGGAGGAGCCAAAGATGGCGATCAAGATCAAACACCCCGTTCCCAGCGACATCGAAATCGCGCAAGCGTGCAAGATGAAGCCGATTCTCCAGATCGCGGACGAGGTTGGGCTCAAGCCGAAGGAACTCGAACTCTTCGGTCCCTACAAAGCCAAAGTCCACCTCGACGTTCGAGACCGCCTCAAGCGCCGCAAGCAAGGCAAGTACATTGACGTGACCGCGATCACCCCCACCCCCCTCGGTGAAGGCAAGACCACGACGACCGTTGGTCTCTCGCAAGCGCTTGGCGCTCACCTGAAACAGAGCGTCTTCACCTGCATTCGCCAGCCCTCGATGGGTCCCACGTTCGGCATCAAGGGCGGTGCTGCCGGGGGCGGTTACTCGCAGATCGTGCCGATGGAGGATTTCAACCTGCACCTCACTGGCGACATTCACGCGGTCAGCGCGGCGAACAACCTCCTCGCCGCGGCGATTGACTCCCGCATCCTCCACGAGCACGAAACTCCCGACGACGACAAACTCGCCAAAGCCCTCTGCCCCGATGGTTACATCGCGCCAGCCATTCGCAAACGGATGGCGAAACTCGGCATTGACCCCAAGAAAAAATTCGATGAGTTGACGCCTGATGAGAAACGGCATCTGTTCCGGCTCGACATTGACCCCAATTCGATTACCTGGCAGCGTGTCGTGGACATCAACGACCGCCACCTGCGCCGGATTCAAATCAATCTCGGCGATGAGGAGAAGGGCAAGGGGCTCGAACGTCTGACCGGCTTTGACATCTCCGTCGCCTCCGAGATTATGGCAATTCTCGGTTTGACGACCGGCATCGAAGATTTGCGCGAGCGGTTGGGGCGCATCGTCATCGGCACGAACAAGAACGGCCAGCCGATTACGGCCGAGGACTTGGGCGTCGCCGGCGCGATGACTGTGTTGATGAAAGACGCGCTGATGCCGAATTTGATGCAGACGCTCGAAGGAACGCCAGCGTTCGTGCACGCCGGTCCATTCGCCAACATCGCGCACGGCAACTCGTCCATCGTCGCCGACCAAATCGCACTGAAACTTGCCGATTACGTCGTCACCGAATCCGGCTTTGGTGCGGACTGCGGCATGGAAAAATTCATGGACATCAAGTGTCGCTACTCTGGCTTGATTCCGAACGTGGTTGTGATCGTCGCCACCGTGCGCGCGCTCAAGATGCACGGCGGTGGGCCCCGGGTTGTCGCCGGTCGCCCGCTCGACAAAGCGTACACCGAAGAGAACCTGGAACTGCTGGAAAAGGGCGCGGGCAACCTGGTGAAACATATCGAGAACGGCAAGATGTTTGGCATCCCGGTCGTCGTCGCGGTCAACTCGTTCAAGTATGACACCGATGCAGAACTCAAACTGCTCAAGCGTCTTGCCGAAGAGGCAGGCGCGGAGGCGGCGGTCAGATGCACGAACTGGGCGGACGGCGGCAAGGGTGCGGTCGAACTCGCCGAAGCGGTGATGGACGCGGCGAAGAAGACGAACCACTTTGAATTCCTCTACCCGCTCGACTGGCCCATCAAGAAAAAGATCGAGACGATCGCCACCAAGATTTACGGTGCGGACGGCGTAGACTATATGCCCGAAGCCGAAGCCAAGATCGAATTGTACACGCGGCTCGGCTTTGACAAACTGCCGATCAATATGGCAAAGACGCATCTCTCGCTGACGCACGATCCCGCGATCAAAGGTCGTCCCACGGGCTGGCGGCTGCCGATTCGCGACGTTCGTGCGTCCGTCGGCGCGGGCTTTCTCTACCCGCTCTGCGGCGCGATGCGCACGATGCCCGGCTTGCCCACTCGTCCCGTGTTCTACGACGTGGACTTGGATTTGAAGACCGGCAAGGTGGTCGGGCTGTTCTAGACCCAACGAGCCAATGAGCCAATTTGCCAAAGCATTTGGCTCATTGGAAAATTGGTTCATTGTGAAAATACTCGCTGTCGTTACCGGCGAATTTGGGCGACGATTTGCCCACAATGTGCGCGAGCACGGTCCACGAGATTGGATGGTGCAGGAGTGGTCCGCGCCCACGCACTTTCCGATTGTGATTGACGAGCCGCGCGATTTTCTGCCCGCGCAACTTCCGCCCGCCGATTTGATTCTCGCCGTCGGCGAGCATCCCGGCATCGCCGAGTTGCTTCCCGACATCGCCAAGATGACGGGCGCGCGCGCGCTCATCGCACCCATTGATCGCGTCGAGTGGCTGCCCAAGGGCTTGATGAATCAACTGCGCGGCTGGATGAAGGAAATCGGCGTCGAGTGCGTCTTTCCCAAACCCTTTTGCTCGCTGACCGAAACGAGTTACAGTTTGCGCGGAGAGCGTGTCGAATATAGCGACCCCATCATTTCCGAGTTTGCGCGCTATTTCGGCAAGCCGCGCGTGCGCGTGACAGTGGACCAAGCCTCCCAGACGATTGCCGCCGTCACGGTCGAACGCGATGCAACGTGCGGTTGTATGCGCTACATTGCCGAGCATATCGTCGGCGCAAAAGTGGATGATGTGGAATTCCAAGTCGGGATGCTGCACCATCACTATCCCTGTCTCGCCTCGATGGGGATTGACCCGGATTACAACGACACGCTTTTGCACGTCAGCGGCAACGCCTCGCGCGATGCGTTCTCCGAGGCGGTCAAGCCGTATCGCGAGGTGTTGTATTTTCAACCGAGTGGGTTGGTGGAGGCAAGTGACGTCAGTTCGTCCAGCGATAGCGCGCTAATGGACGCTTGCCGTTAAGCCAAGAGCGCATTTGTGAGATCGTAACTATTGGAGTTGAATAAAGGGGAGAACCGCAATGGACAAAATCACACTGACCATTCCCGCGATGTACGCCGATCACCACGTCATCGCCGTCAAACGCCTGCTCTCGCCGATCTCCGGCGTGGAGAATGTTTTCGCCAGCAGCGCGTTCAAAGAAGTGACCATTGAGTTCGACGCCAGCAAAACCTCGCGCGACGCTCTCGTCAAGGCGCTCTCCGACGCGGGGTACGCTCCCGGCGAGTTGGACTATCTCGCACAAACGCCGTACGCCAAGCCCGATCCGGCCTGGGAATATCTGGGCGTGCGCGAGACGGAGACGAATCCAGTAGACTTGCAATTGTCCGGTGAGTTTCGGAAGTACTAGTGCAGCAACTTGTTGCATACCAGCCCGACTGGAATATATCGGCAAATGCGCCGAAGAATCCACGTTGGGCTACGCACTTCCCTAGCACCGCCCGCTAGGGCAGGTGTCAAGTTGATGCACTACTAGTCACAGTAGATCACAATTTGTCACGCTGAGCGTAGCGAAACGGCTGGTTGTACCAAGAAAAGAGATTCTTCGGCGCAAAAGCCGCACCTCAGAATGACAATGTGTGATATAATGAGTCATCAGAATCAGTGAACAGAAACGGCGAATCAGAGGGATACTGTTTACTTCTGACTGTTTACTGTCCACTGACCCCAAGGAGGAAAGCATGGCGAAAGAATCAGCACCCAAAGTGCTAACCATAGACCCCGCGGCAGCGGAAATGATCAAGTTCGCGGAGGAACAGGGCTATTCGACCGCGTTCAGCCGCGTACAAAAATTGGCGGCGTGCCCCATTGGCGAATCCGGCGCGTGCTGCTCGATCTGCGATATGGGACCGTGCCGCCTCGTGCCAACGAAAGCGAATCCCGACCCAGTCGGCATCTGCGGCGCGACGCGTGCCACCGTCGCCGCGCGCAACATGGCGCGCCACATCGCCGCCGGCGCGGCAGCGCACAGCGATCACGGGCGCGATATGGCGTTCACGCTGCTCGGCATCGCGACCGGCGAAGCGCAGGGCTACGAAGTGCGCGATCCGGCGAAACTGCGCGCCATCGCCCCGTACTTCGGCATCAAGGTAGAGGGCAAGGACCTCCTCAAACTTGCCGGCGAAGTCGCTGCCGCCGCGCTGGCCGAATTTGGCAATCAAAAGGGCGAATTGAAATATCTCTCCCGCGCCCCCAAGAAGCGGCAGGAAATCTGGCGCCGCTTGAGGCTCGTCCCGCGCGGCATTGACCGCGAAGTGGTGGATATTCTGCACCGCACGCATACGGGCGATGATCAAGACGCGGAACATATCCTGCTCGGCTCGTTGCGCTGCGCGCTCTCCGACGGCTGGGGCGGTTCGATGATCGCTACCGACATCTCCGACGTGATGTTTGGTACGCCATCGCCCCTCGTCACCCAAGCCAACCTGGGCGTGTTGAAGGACGACGAGGTGAACGTCGTCGTGCATGGTCACGAGCCGACGCTGTCGCAAATGATTGTACGCGTCGCGATGGAGCCCGAATTGATCGAGTATGCCAAATCGAAAGGCGCCAAGGGCATCAACCTCGCCGGCATCTGTTGCACCGCGAACGAAGTCTTGATGCGACAGGGCATCCCCAGCGCGGGCAACGACCTGAGCCAGGAGATGGCGATTCTGACCGGCGCGGTCGAAGCGATGATCGTGGACGTGCAGTGCATTATGCAATCGCTGGCAAGTCTATCGGCCAAGTTCCACACCAAGCTCATCACCACCTCGCCCAAGGTGAAGATCAGCGGCGCGACCCACATCGAGTTCGACGAGCATCACGCGCTCGACATCGCGCGGCAGATCGTGCGCCTCGCGGTTGACAACTACCCCAATCGCCAGGCGACACGCATTCCACAATACACCGCCGATCTGGTGCCGGGCTTTTCGCACGAGTACATCCGCTATATGCTCGGCGGCACCTATCGCGGGTCCTTCCGCCCGCTGAACGATGCGGTGATGGCGGGACGATTGCGCGGCGTCGCCGGCGTGGTCGGTTGCAACAACCCGCGCGTGACGCACGATCAGGGGCACAACTACATCGTCAAAGAATTTCTCAAGAACGATGTTCTCGTCGTGCAGACCGGCTGCGGTGCGATTGCGAATGCCAAGTACGGTCTCTTGATGGGCGAAGCCGCGCTGGAGTACGCCGGTCCCGGCTTGCGCGAAGTATGCGAAGCGATCGGCATCCCGCCGGTGCTGCATATGGGGTCGTGCGTGGACAACACGCGCATCCTCACGGTGCTGACCGAGATGGCGACCGAAGGCGGCTTGGGCGACGACATCAGCGACATCCCCGGCGTCGGCATCGCGCCCGAATGGATGAGCGAAAAGGCGCTGTCCATCGGCGCGTACTTCGCGGCGTCCGGCGCGTACGTCTTGTTCGGTGTCAACTCGCCGGTCGAGAACAGCGAAGAAGTGACGCGGATTATGAGCGAGGGCTGGGAAAAGATCGTCGGCGGCAAGATGGAATTCGTACCCGATCCGGAGGAAATCGTCCGCCGCTCGCTCGCGCACATTGACGCCAAGCGCGCCGCGCTGAAACTGCCGGCGTACGACCCGTCCAAGTGGGGCAAGTCCGGCGACTCGCGTATGGCCGAGTTGCTCAAGTTGCATGCCGAGCAGCGACAGCGCGCGCTCTACGGCGCGCCGGTGCCGGCAGAATAGAGCTTCAACCTCCCGCCGGTTCACCACCGGCGGGAGGATCAATCCTTTTTGAGGAGGAAGTGAAAATGGCGTACGTCATTTGCCAACCCTGCATCACCGTGAAAGACACCGCTTGCGTGAACGTCTGCCCGGTGGACGCGATTCACCCCACCAAGAGCGAAGGGTTGTACGAAAAGGTGGAGCAATTGTACATTGACCCGGAGACCTGCATTGATTGCGGCGCATGCGCGCCCGAGTGCCCGGTCAGTGCAATTTCCGCCGATTCCGACGTGAAGGAAGAATGGAAGTCCTTCATCGAAAAGAACAAGGACTGGTACACCCTGAGCGCAGCGGATTTCCAAGCCAAGTGGAAGTCGGCAGGGAAGGCGTAAACTGATTGCAGATTTCAGATTAAGATTTCGGATTTTCAACCGAAATCGAAGATCCGAAATCTGCAATCTCAAATTGGATTGGCTATGCTGAATCAAATCGGCAAGTATCGGCAGATCGTCACTCTCGCCGATGGGACGCGCGTATTGTTGCGCCCTCTCCTCCCGGAAGACAAGCAAGCCCTCGTCGCCCTGTTCGAACCGCTGGGGCAAGAGGACATCAAGTGGATGCGGAGCGATATCCGCAGCCCCGAACTCGTCTCGTCGTGGGTGGACCATCTGGATTACAAAAAAGTCTTGCCGCTCGTCGCCATTGTGAACGACCGCATCGTGGGGGATGCGACGTTGCATTTTCGCCCAGGTCCCGCGCGCCACATCGCGGATGTGCGGATTTTCCTGTCGCGCGAGTTTCGGCGGCGCGGGCTCGGCGCGGCGATGCTGCGCGCGTTGATTGACGTGGCGCGCAAGTGTGGTTTGCAGCAACTCGTCGCGGAAATCGTCGCTAGTCAGGACAAGGTCATCTCCGCCTTCGAGCAACTCGGGTTCGAGTTGCGTGCAACGTTCCCGGACTATTTTATGATGGCGGACGGCGAAACGCACGATGTGGCGGTCTTGATTTTGCGGCTCGCGCAGCGGCGGGACGAGTTCTAACGGAAGCGCCATTGGAATAGCAGCCGCACCGATCGGGTGACTGGTGTGTCCAGCGCGCCGAATGGGTGGGGGTGCCGGCGCGCGCGCAATCTATTTGCCGATTCATAGGCATCAAGTCGAATTCTCCATTCAATTCAGGAGGAAGAAAAATGTCTCGTTATATCGCAGCGTCTGCGATTCGGGGCGCGAACAGTATCGCCCGCGAAACCGAATTGTTTCTCCAGAAAGCATTGCAAGAAAAAGGCGCAGACGCCCAAGTCGTTTTCCCAAACACCGCGTACTTTTTGCCGACGATCCTGGGTTTGACCGGACGCAAAGTCGAAACGCTTGGCGATCTGATGCCGGTGATGGAGCACGTCAAGTCACTGTTGCACCCAGCGCCGGCGCAATCGCGCTGGACGCCGTATCTCGGCGAGACGCTCGACAGCGGCATCGCGACGCTGCTCGCGATGGAAGCACATCAGGCGCTACGCTATCTCTACGGCGATCAACCAGAAAAACTCGAGGGCTTTCAACTCGCGCAGCAATCGCTCCTCGAAAAAGGCGAAGGTGTTGGACATCTCAATGGTCCGATTGACGATATTCAATTGCGTTCGTGGGGCATCCAACTGGTGGACGGGCGTATGCCCGGCTTCGCTGCCATCGTCGGGTGCGCCAAATCGAACGAGGTCGCGGTCAAGATCATCCGCGAATTGCAGCGTCGCAACATCCTCATCTTCCTCGCCGGCAACGTGAATGGTCGCTCGATCATTCATCAGTTGCAAGAGGAAGGGGTGGATATGGGGTACGATACCTACATCGTCCCCTTTGGCACGGACACCCTCTCGGCGATCTATGCGATTGGGTTTGCGACGCGTTCCGCGCTGACCTTCGGCGGGATGAAGGGTGGACAGGCGCGCGAGATTTTGCTTTACAACAAGTATCGCGTCTTTGCCTTTGTCCTTGCGCTGGGCGAAGTGGACGATCTGAAGTACGCGGCCGCCGCGGGCGCGATCTCGTACGGCTTTCCCGCCATCGCCGATACGGTAATCCCGGAAATCCTTCCCACCGGCGTCACGACCTACGAGCACGTCATCTCGATGCCTTTCGACGAAATCCCCGGTAAGGACGATTTGGAACGCGCGGAAAAGTTGGTGCAGAAATGCATCGAGGTGCGCGGCGTCAAGGTCAAGATGACCGAAGTGCCGGTTCCGGTGCCCTACGGGTCGGCGTTCGAAGGCGAAGTGGTGCGTAAAGCCGATCTGCGCGTCGAATTCGGCGGCAAGCGCGCGCGCTGTTTCGAGTACCTCTACAACCTGCCGATGGAAAAAGTGGAAGACGGCAAGGTGCAGGTGCTCGGTCCCGATCTCGATTCCGCCGCGGAGGGGGGCGCGATGGATATGGGCATCGTCGTCGAAGTCGCCGGGCGCAAGATGCAGGAAGACTTTGAGCCGGTGTTGGAGCGGCAGATTCACCACTTTATTAACGGCGCGTCCGGGGTGCAGCATATTGGTCAGCGCGACATCACGTGGATTCGCATCAACAAAGCGGCGGCCGAAAAGGGCTTTCGGCTGGCAGACCTTGGTAAGATCCTGCACGCGCGCTTTCACGCCGACTTTGGCGCAATCGTGGACAAGATCCAAGTCACGATCTACACCAATACCGCCGACGTCAACTCGATGCTTCAAATTGCGCGTGAGGTCTACAATAAACGCAACGTACGCTTGCAAGGGATGGTGGACGAGCAAGTAGACGAGTTCTACTCCTGCACCCTGTGCCAATCGTTCGCGCCGAATCACGTGTGCATCGTTTCGCCCGAACGCGTCGGCTTGTGCGGCGCATACTCGTGGCTCGATTGCAAAGCCAGTTTCCAGATCAATCCCACCGGACCGAATCAGCCGATTCCCAAGGGGCAGATGCTAGACTCGGTGAAAGGATATTTCACCGGCGCGAACGAATTCCTTTATCAGGCGTCGCATCAGCAGTTCAACACCGTTTCGATGTACTCCATTATGGAGAACCCGATGACCGCCTGTGGCTGCTTCGAGTGTATCGTGATGGTGATCCCCGAAGCGAATGGGGTGATGGTGCTTTCGCGCGAGGATACTTCGATGTCGCCGGCAGGGATGACCTTCTCGACGCTTGCCGGTATGACGGGCGGCGGGCAGCAGACGCCAGGCGTGATGGGAATCGGCAAGTACTATCTCACCTCCAAGAAATTCCTGAGCGCGGATGGCGGGTTCAAGCGCGTTGTCTGGATGTCCTCCATCCTCAAGCAAACGATGCCGGAGGAACTCAAGCGCGCAGCAGAGTACGCCGGCGATCCCGAACTGCTCGACAAGATTGCGGACGAGACCATCTGCACCGAGGTGTCCGACCTCGTCAAGTTCTTGGAAGAGAAGGGGCACCCCGCGCTGACGATGGACCCGCTGATGTGATGAACGACCGCAGACAGCCGACTGCCGATCCTAGTTATCTATGCGCAGTCGGCGGTCTGCCGTCAGTTGTCATTTGTAGACGAGGTTCCCCATGCCCAAACTCGTCCGCGACCTGATGAGGATCGGCGTGCCGACGTGCGACCCCGATACGCGCCTGCCCCAAGTGGCGCGCATTATGGCGCGCGAGGAATCGGACGCGGTGATCGTGATGGCGGAGTACGGCGCGTGCGGCGTGGTCACCTGCACCGATCTGGTCAAGGTGTATCCGCGCAATTCGGAACTGATCACGGCGAAGGAAGTGATGACCGATCGCATCCTCACCGTCGCGCCGGATGCAGCGGTTACCACTGCCGCGCACATGATGATGGACGAACGAGTTCACCAACTCTTTATCATGCACGAGCACCCAGGTCCCTCACGTCCCAGCGCGATCATTACGATGCGCGATCTCGTGCGCGAGATGGCGGGCTTGCCGCCGGAGCGGCCGGCAATGCCGGAAAAGCTCGTCGTGAAGAAGAAATGATAAAGAGAAAGACTCGGCTTCTCCGCCTGCCATCTTGTCTCTGTGTCTTGGAAAAGTGAGATGTCACAATCGCCAGAAAAACACTTTAGCCAACGCACAACCAACGTTTTGCTCGGCGCGTCCATCGTCATTCTGATCGCCGCGCTGCTGATTCGCTATCTGACCAACGCGCCGCAGGAAGGCGTGCTCGCGCTGATGGGGGTCGGAGTGTTCTTGTTCTTGCTCGTCGCGTTCGATCAACCTGAGTAGTGCGATAGTGCG
>DYLA01000011.1:12732-14997 GCA_020722265.1 Anaerolinea sp. | reverse complement strand
TAGTGCGATAGTTCGTTAGTGGATGCCAAGCCAGACAACGATCGCACCATCGCACTAACACACGAGCGAACTAAATGATGGAGGAACATAGTGGCAGTTACCGTTCAAGTCCCAAAAGAAAAGTACAACGGCCAAGTTCGCGAAATCGTCTTGGGCGCGACGAAGGAGCAAGGCGGTACACGCGCCAAAACCGTGAAAATCGGCGGCGAGTCTACGCTTCCCTTTTTGCATTTCGAAGGGAGCATGCCAAATCCGCCTGCCATCGCCATCGAAATTCAGGACCGCAAGCCGAGCGATTGGTCGCCCGTGTTGCTCGATGCGTGGAAGGAGGTGGCGGACGATCCGGTGAAATGGGCAAAAGCCGCCGAAGCCGCCGGCGCGGATGTGATCTTGCTGAAATTGAACGCCACCCAAGCCGATGGCTCGCCGAACGACGCGGCGAACGCGCGCAGGGTCGTGCGCCAGGTGCTCCAAGCGACCGGTTTGCCGCTCATCGTTTTTGGTCCCGGTCAAGCCGAACTCGACAATGAATTGATCGTCGCGGTTGCCGAGGAAGCCAAAGGCGAGCGGCTGGTGTTGGGCATTTGCGAGGACAAGAATTATCGCACCATCGCCGCGGCGGCGATGGCGCATGGACATCTGGTCAACTCGCGCACGCCGATGGATGTGAACCTCGCCAAGCAATTGGTCATCCTGATTCACGATATGGGCTTGCCGCTCGAACGTATCGTGATGGATCCAACGACCGGCGCGCTCGGCTATGGCATCGAGTACGGCTATTCGGTGATGGAGCGTCTCCGCCTCGCCGCGCTGCAAGGGGACACAATGACGCAATCGCCTATGCTCGTCACGCCGGGCGAAGAAGCGTGGCGCGTGAAAGAAGCCAAAGTCGGTACCGATGTGCCGGCGATGTGGGGCGATTGGGCGGAGCGCGCAGTTTACTGGGAGACGGTGACCGCTTCCGCGCTCATCGAGACCGGTGCGAACCTCGTCGTGATGCGGCATCCGGTTGCTATTCAGCGCGTCCGCGAAATGATTACGAAATTGATGGGACAGTGAGTTGATTTACGCCGGGCTGCTGCTGGCGCTCATCGCGTTGTTGCTGCTTGCGCCAGCGGAGGCGACGCTGGGCAATGTGGTAAAGATCGTTTACGCGCACGGCGCCGCGCAGCGCATCGCGACGTACGCCTACCTAGTCGCCGGCGCGCTGGGGGTCGCTGGTTTGGTATCGCGCCGGCACGCGCTCGCGCGCTGGACGCGCGCGGTGGTCGAAACAGCCATCGTGTTCTGGCTCGCCGCGTTACTCCTCAGTCTTCCGGCGCAGGTGCTGGCATGGGGTGGGATTACCCTGAACGAGCCGCGTGTCGCCAGCGCCGTGTGGAGCCTGGGGCTGACCGCGCTGGTGTACGGCGTGGCGCGCGGAATGGGGACGGCGCGCTGGATCTCGCTCGCGGCGATTGCCAACACGGTCATCGTCCTGCTGATGTTGCGCGGCGCGGTCAATGTCCTCCATCCGCTCGCTCCTATCCTGGCATCAGACTCGGCGGCGATCCAGATGGGCTACGCGGCGATCGTCCTCGTCACCGGCGCGCTCGCGATTCAATTGACGCGTGACCTGGCGCGGGGACGCGACGCGACCCGCCAGGGGAGAAACGCATGGCAACTTGGAATGAATTCGAACGAATGAAAGAGACGATTCAGACCATCAGTCACTATGCCGAAATTTACCACAACGGCAAGGTGGAGTTGGTCTCTTTCGACGGTGAAAACGTCGTCGTGCATCTCGGCGGCGCGTGTGAAGGATGTCCGCTGATGCCGTGGACGCTGCATCGCGTCGTCGAAAGTACGGTTCAGGACTTGTTCCCGAAAGTGAAGCAAGTGACGGCGGTGTGAAATCAGTCGCCAGTAGACAGTGGGCAGACAAGCACTTGACGACTGGCGTCTGGCTGCTGACTACCGAAACCTGACTATTGAACCAGGAGGCAATCATGGACGAAAAGATCAGTTGGGAAGTGTTCTTCAAGATGATGATTATGGAAGAACAAGCCGCGCAAAAGAAATACCAGATGGCGCAAGAACTCGCGATGTCGCCGGAACTGAAAAAGGTCTTTGCGAGACTGGCGACGGAGGAACAATTCCACGCGCAAATCCTCGAAGGCGAGTTGCTCAAGTTGGAAAAGAAGTAAATAGTATCCAGTGAACAGTGTAGGACTGAACACTGAATACTGAACACTGAATACTGAACACTGAATACTGAACACTGAA
>DYLA01000011.1:0-12632 GCA_020722265.1 Anaerolinea sp. | reverse complement strand
ACTGAACACTGAACACTGCCTACGGAGGATATCATGGCATTAACCGGACTCCAAATCTACAAATTACTCCCCCAGACCAACTGCAAGGAATGTGGTTTCCCTACCTGTTTGGCGTTCGCGATGAAACTCGCTGCGAAACAGGCGGAACTCGCGGCGTGTCCGTACGTCAGTGAAGCATCCAAGCAGCAACTTGAAGCCGCGTCCGCTCCGCCGGTTCGATTGATTACACTTTCCACCGATGGGCGCAAAGTGGAATCCGGCAACGAGATCGTTCTGTTTCGACACGAAAAGACTTTTTACCATCCAGTCCCGATTTTCGTTCGCGTCAAGGATACGGACGCGGACCTCGCAGCAAAAGCGAAGGAACTGGACGCGTTCGCGGTGGATTATGTCGGCATCAAACTCCATCTCGACGGCATCGCCATCGAGAACGCGTCGGGCGACCCAGCCCAATTCGCCGCTGCCGTCGAGGCGGTGCGCGGCGCGGTCGGTATGCCGCTCATTTTCATCGCCAAGGACCCTGCCGCGTTCGAAGCGGCGATGGCAAAGGCGAACGGCGCGATCCCGCTCCTCTACGCTGCCGACGCGTCGAACTGGCAGGCGATGGCAGACATCGCCAAGAAATCCAAAGCCCCGCTCGCGGTCAAAGGGGACGGCACACTCGAATCGCTGGCGAATCTCGCCGAGCAGATCAAAGCCGCTGGCGTCGAAGACCTTGTGCTTGACCCCGGCGCGCGCGGATTCCTCGACACGCTGACTCTGGCGACGCAAATCCGCCGTCTTGCCATCAAGAAGAATTTCCGTCTGCTCGGTTATCCGATTATCACTTTTCCCGGCGAAGGGGTCGCATCGTCGGACGAGGAGCCGGTGCTCGCCGTTCAGCAAATCGGCAAGTATGCCGGGTTTATCGTGCTGGATCACTTTACGCCCGCGCGGGCGTACGCGCTCCTCGTCTTGCGCCAAAACATCTACACCGATCCGCAAAAACCGATTCAGGTCAAGCCGGGCTTGTACGAAATCAACAGTCCCAAGCCAGAATCACCGGTACTCGTCACGACGAATTTCTCGATTACGTACTTTGCAGTCTCGAACGAAGTCGAGGGGGCGGGTTTGCCGGCTTGGTTGCTCGTCGCTGATGCCGAAGGGATGAGTGTGCTGACCGCGTGGGCTGCCGGCAAGTTCGATGCCGACCGCATCGCCAAGGGAGTCAAGACGACCAGTGTCGAGTCCAAGATCAGTCGCAAACGCCTCGTTCTGCCGGGCGTGGTTGCCGTGCTGATGGGCGAAGTGGAAGAAGCCCTGCCCGGCTGGCAAATCGAAGTCGGTCCGCGCGAAGCGATAGATATTCCGGCGTTTTTGAAGTTGAAACCGTAGAAAGAGGATAAAGGGCGAACCAGTAGTCAGTAGTCAGATGTCAGTAGTCAGACCATTGCCAGAATCTTGCTGCTGATTTCTGCCTACTGGCTACTGATTTCTGGAGTGTTCCCATCGCTACGCAAAAAGTTCACTTCAAGCCAGCAGATAAAACCGTTCAAGTCCAAGCGGGCGCGCTGATTCTGGACGCGGCGCAAGCCGCTGGGATTGACATCAACATTCCCTGCGGAGGTCAGGGTCGCTGCGGTCGCTGCGCGGTCGTCGTCGAACGCGGCAACGTGCGGCGCCGCTCGACGATGCGGTTGAGCGCGGAGGACTTGGAAGCCGGCTACGCGCTCGCGTGCCAAACCGTCATCGAAGGCGACCTCGAAGTTTACATCCCACCGCAAGAAGAAATCACGCGCCATTTGACCATCGAAAGGACGGCTGCCAAAGTCAGCGTTCCATTCGACTATGATTGGCGCACCCATCAAACGGTCATCAAGTGCTTTTGCGAAATCGAGCCGCCGACGCTTGCCGACAACACAGACGATCTGGCGCGTCTGGAGCGCGAGTTGGCGCGGCGATATGGTCTGCGTGAGGTCGCTGTCCCGCTGCCGGTGTTACGCACGCTGGCGCGCACGCTACGCCAAGCCGATTGGCGCGTTACCGTCGTGCTGGATCGCGGCGATGCCCAGCCGCGTCTGGTGGACGTTTTGCCCGGCGACCAGATGCAAACGCTCTTCGGCGCGGCGGTGGACATTGGCACGACGACGGTGACGGTCTATCTCGTGGACCTGTTCACCGGCGAAGTGATCGAGACGGCGGCGGACTACAACGGGCAGATCAAGCGCGGCGAGGATGTGATTTCGCGCATCGTCTACGCGTCGAAGGACGGCAGCGGGCTGATGGAGTTGCAGTCGCTCGTCGCGACGACCATCAACAAGTTGATCGAGCGCGCGGCGATGCGGCGCAAGATCAATCCGCGCGAGATCTACAAGATGGCGGTTGTGGGGAACAGTACGATGATGCACATCTTGCTCGGCTTGCCGCCGGAGCAGATTCGTCTGACGCCGTACATCACGACTGTCAATCAGCCGCCCTTAGTGCTGGCGAATGAGTTGAATTTGAACATTCATCCGCTTGCGCGCGTGGATTGTCTGCCCGGCGTCGCGAGTTATATGGGTGCGGACATCACCGCGGGGGTGCTCTCCTCCGGTACACACGATACGGACAAGGTAACCCTCTTTCTCGATATCGGTACGAATGGGGAGATGGTGTTCGGTATGCGCGAGTGGCTGGTGAGTTGCGCGTGCAGCGCGGGGCCCGCCTTTGAAGGCGCGGGGGTTTATCACGGAATGCGCGCGACGTCCGGCGCGATCGAAGAGGTGTGGATCAACGCCAAGACACACGAGCCGACGCTGCGCGTGATCGGTGGAGGCAAGCCGCGCGGGTTATGCGGTTCCGGCTTGATCAGTCTCCTCGCCGAGATGTTCATCACCGGGGTCACGGACAAAGCCGGCAACATCAATTTGACGCTGCCGACACCGCGCGTGCGAACGGGCGAACACGGCGCGGAGTACGTGATCGCGTGGGCAGCGGAAAGCGATACGGGCGAAGATATCGTCATCACCAAGCCGGACATTGACAATCTGCTGCGCGCCAAAGCCGCGATCTACGCCGGGTACGTCATCCTTGCGCATAGCGTTGGGATGACGCTGAACGATGTCGAGCAGATGCTGATCGGCGGTTCATTTGGACAGTACCTGAACATCGAAAAAGCAATCGAAATTGGCTTGCTGCCGGATTTGCCCTGGGATCGTTTCAAGTTTCTGGGCAACACCGCCGCGCGCGGCGCGTATATGGCGCTCTTGCGTCGCGAGTCTCGCGATGAGGTCGCCGCGATTGCGAAGAAGATGACGTACCTGGAACTCGCGGCGGATAATGCGTTCTACGAGCAGTTTATGGCGGCGCAGTTCTTGCCCCATACGGACCTCACGCAGTTTCCGAGCGTGCAGAAGGTGTTGGAAAGCAAGACCGCCGACGGCTGACGGTAGACCAGCGGCGGAGCATTCACGAATGGACACCCTCTCTCTCCGTCGCGCGACGCCGGCGGACGCGGCGAGCATTACCGCGATCTGGCAAGCGATTGCTGCCGAAAAGGTGTACTCGGCGATTGACCGTCCCTTTACAATCGAAGAAGAGCGCGCGTACATCGAGTCGCTCTCGGCGCGTGAGGCGATTTTTCTGGCCGAGTTCGATGCACGCGTTATTGGCTTTCAAACGCTCGACCTGTGGGCGCGCTCGATTAACTCGATGCGCCACGTCGCGCAACTGGGCACGTTCGTCTTGCGCGAGTGGCGTGGGCGCGGCATCGGCAGGCGACTCGCCGCGCACACGCTCGCGTTCGCGCGCACCCAGGGCTATGAAAAGATCGTCGTCTTTGTCCGCGCGAGCAATGGGCGCGCCCAGAGATTCTACGCGGGCTTGGGCTTGAAGACGTGCGGGCGGCTGGCGCGGCAGGTCGAGATTGACGGCGCGTACGATGACGAAGTGTTGATGGAGTTGTTTCTGTAACAAGATTTCGATCGCTATGGATATTTTCCCGGTTGTCATTCTGATCGGGCGACCAGCGGCAGGCAAGAGCGAGATCATTGACTATCTCAAGGGGATGCCGGATGGCGCGCGCTGCGCCAAACTGCACCTCGCGCCATTCGTCGAGATTGACGATTTCCCCTGGGTCTGGCAAATCTTCGAAGACGATTTGGTGTGGGAACGGTTGGGGCGCGAGCGGCTGCTGACCGATTCGAAGTTGTATTTCAAAGACCCGTTCACCTGGAATTTTCTCATCGGCAAGATCAATCTGGAGTTTGAAAAGATTTTGGCGCGCGATGCCGAGTTTTTGTGCGCGCATACGATCCTTGTCGAATTTTCGCGCGGCGGGGAGAACGGGTTTGCCGAAGCGTTCCGCTACTTGTCGGACGAGATTCTCCGGCGCGCGGTCATCGTCTACGTTAGCGTGTCGTACGAGGAATCGTGCCGGCGCAATCGGCGGCGCGCACGCAAGGGGCTGGAACACTCGATTCTCTATCACTCCCTCTCCGACGCCAAGATGGAGGCGTACTACCGGACGAACGACTGGGCTGAACTCTCGCAGGGGAAAGACGCCGGGGTGATCGAGGTCAGAGAGCATCGTATTCCCTTCGTTGTGTTCCAGAACGAGCCGGAGCAAACGGATGATCCGGCGAAACTGGGTCCGGCGTTGGAGCGGGCGTTCGGTCGGTTGTGGGAGATTTCCTTGCAGCGGTAAAAGATGGGGGCTTGATTTGGAATTTCCTTAAACACCAGTGCCATATCCATATCCCATAGACGGCACCCCAATTCCCAATCTCCAAAGGAGGAGCCAATGTACATTATCGGCGAAAACATTCACATCATTTCACCCAAAGTCAAGGAAGCGATTGCGACTCGGAATGGTGCGTTCTTCGTTGACCTCGCGCGCAAGCAGGTGCAGAACGGCGCGAGCGCGCTCGACCTGAATGTGGGTCCGCAGAAAAAAGCCGGCACCGAAGTTGTCCCCTGGCTCGTCGAAGTCGTGCAGGAAGCCGTCGGCACCGATTTCACCCTCTCGCTCGACACGACGAACCTCGAAGCGATCAAAGCCGGGTTGAAGAAAATTCCGCGCGGCAAAGCGATCATCAACTCGACTTCCGCCGAAGCCGAACGCTTGGAAGCCGTGCCACCGGTCGCGGTCGAGTATGGCGCCAGACTGGTCGGCTTGACGATGGCAAAGGAAGGCATCCCGGTCAGCGCGGAAGCGCGCGTGTCGCTCGCGCTCGAAAAACTCGTGCCGCGCTGCGAAGAGGTCGGCTTGCCGCTCGAACATCTCATCGTTGACCCGCTCGTATTAACGGTGAAAGGATGCCAAGAGTACGTGCCGCAGTGTGTCGAGGCGGTGCGGATTCTGAAACAGTCGGGCTTGCCGGTCTTGACGAATGCCGGCTTGTCGAACGTGTCGAATCAGGTGCCGCCGGCGCTGCGCCCGCTCATCAATCGGACGTATATGGTGATGCTGATGGCGGTCGGACTCGATATGGCGATTGCTGATCCGCTCGACAAGGAACTGAAAGAGTTTATTCGCATCGTCGAAGCGCGCGACACGTCCACGCCGGTTGGCAAACTGCTCGTGACGCTGTACGACCGCATGCAAGCCGGCGAAGAGATGACGCCCGACGACGTGGATATGAAAGATGCGGAGCAGGTCGCCATCTGGAAGACCATCCAAGTTCTGATGAACCAGGTGATTTACGCGGACGCGTACTTGAACGTCTAGACAGTGGTCAGTCAACAGTCATCAGTAGTCAGATCAGCAGATTTCTTCCGACGACTGACGGCTGACCTCTGGCTACTGAACAATTCAAAGGAGTGATTCGTATGGCAACCCAATTGACCAAGGAAGAACTGCTGGCAAAGGCGAAAAAGCCATCGGCGGACGCGCTCGAGTTGCATCCATTCTATCGCGGCAAAGTCGAAACGATGCTCAAATGCTGCGTGCGCGATTTCAGCGATTTTGCGATTTGGTACACCCCGGGCGTCGCCGCCCCCTGCAAAGCGATTCAGGCAGACCCCGAATTGGTGTACCAGCACACCAACAAATGGAACACCGTCGCGGTCATCAGCGATGGCACGCGCGTCCTCGGCTTGGGCGACATCGGACCCAAAGCCGGCTTGCCGGTGATGGAAGGCAAGGCGCTGCTCTACAAGTATCTCGGCGGCGTGGACGGCGTCGCGATTATGCTCGGCACCAAAGACCCGGACAAGATCATCGAGACGGTCAAGTTGTTACAGCCGGGTCTCGGCGGCGTCAACCTCGAAGACATTTCACAGCCCAAGTGCTTTCGCATCCTCGACACGCTGCGCGCCGAGTGCGAGATTCCGATCTGGCACGACGATCAGCAGGGCACCGCGACCGTGACGCTCGCCGGGCTCGTCAACGCGCTCAAAGTTGTCGGCAAGAAGATCAACGAGGTGAAGATCGCGTTCATCGGTTGCGGCGCGGCGAACGTCGCCATTAGTCGCCTGATCTTTGCGTACGGGGCGGATCCCGCGCGGTGCTACTTTGTGGACACCAAAGGTCTCTTGCACAAAGGACGCGCCGATCTCGAAGCGCGCCAAGCCGAGTTCGTAGACAAGTGGAAGTTGTGCAACATCTCGAACGCGGAAGGACGCACCGGCGGCATCGCCGAAGCGATGAAAGGCGTAGATGTCTGTATCGCGCTGTCCCAATCGGGCCCTGGCGTGATCCAAAAGGAATGGGTGGCGTCTATGGCGAAAGACCCGATCGTGTTCCTGTGCGCCAACCCTGTTCCCGAAATGTGGCCCTGGGAAGCCAAGGAAGCCGGCGCGGTCGTCGTCGCGACCGGTCGTTCCGATTTCCCGAATCAGGTGAACAACTCGCTCGGCTTCCCCGGCATCTTTCGCGGCACGCTCGACGTGCGCGCCAAGACGATTACCGACGAGATGTGCATTGCCGCCGCGATCGAACTGGCGAAGATGGCGGAAGAGAATGGGCTGACGCCCGATTACATCATGCCGACGATGGACGAGGTGGACATCTTCCCGCGCGAAGCCGCTGCCGTCGCGATGAAAGCGATTGAGCAAGGCATCGCGCGCATCACCAACGTCACTTTCCAGCAAGAATACGAGTACGCGCGGAAACTGATTATGCGCGCGCGCGGGATGGTGCAGGACGCGATGGCGACCGGCTATATCGCGCTGCCCAAGGGGAGCAAGCCCCCCAAGCCTTCGCGGATGGTCGTCAAAGCCGTGGCGGCAGCCACGCCCAAGCCCAAAGCCAAACAGCCCGCCAAGAAAACGCTCAAGCCCGCGCGGCGAGCCGTTGCCAAGAAAAAGAGCGCGCGCTAAAAAACCTGTCGCCGGTCACCAGTAGTCAGTAGTCAGACCAGCACTGCTCTGACTACTGACATCTGGCTACTGTCTAGCGAAAAGGAGAAGCATGACAGCGAAACTCATTGACGGAAAAGCTGTTGCCGCGTCGGTGTACGAACAAATCCGCGCCGACGTGGAAATGCTCAAGTCCAAGTACGGCGTTGTGCCGGGACTGGCGACGATTCTCATCGGCGACCGCCCCGATTCCAAAGCGTACGTTTCCTCCAAGCAAAAGATGACGCAGGAACTGGGGATGTACTCGGTCGGCAGCCACCTGCCCGCCGACGTCACGCAAGACGAAACGCTCCGGGTCGTGCGCGGCTATGCCCAAGACCCCAAAGTCCACGGCATCCTCGTGCAATTGCCCCTGCCACCCCAACTGGATCAGGAAACCGTACTCGGCGCGATCCCCATCGAAAAAGATGTGGACGGCTTCCACCCCATCAACATCGGTCGCCTGGCGATGAAGAATCGTGATCCGATGTTCGTCCCCTGCACGCCCAAGGGCTGCATCGAGTTGATTCTTTCCGCAGGGACCAAGATCGAAGGCGCGCGCGCGGTCGTGCTGGGCCGCTCGAACATCGTCGGGTTGCCGGCGGCGTTCCTGCTGATTCATCGCAACGCGACCGTGACGATCTGCCATTCGCGGACGCAGAACATTCCCGATATCGTGCGGCAGGCGGATATCGTCGTCGCCGCGATCGGCAAGGCGCATTTCGTCAAAGCCGAATGGATCAAACCCGGCGCAACCGTGATTGACGTCGGCATCAACGCGATTCCCGACGCGACGAAAAAGAGCGGACAACGTCTCGTCGGCGATGTGGATTTCGAGAACGCCAAACAAGTCGCGGGCGCGATTACGCCAGTGCCCGGTGGTGTGGGTCCGATGACAATCGCGATGCTGATGCGGAACACCTGCGATTCCGCCAAGCGGGCGGTGGGATTGATCGCGTAGAAACAGCATACGGAACACGCAGCACGCATCTCAAACAGCGTAGGGCGTGTTCCGTTTCTTTTTGAAAGGCGATACCTTGAACGCCGCCCGAAATTTCATCGAGGGGCGTGGTTGGTTTTTTTTGACCCGATTTTGACTTTCGGACAACCCGAATCAGACTCCTGATGTTTATAATCAGACTAGTCTAGTCTGATTTTCTCGTACAAGGATTCCTATGCTTAGCCGTCGTGCCGACTATGGTATGCGAGCGATGATGGACATCGCCGCGCAGCGCCCCGACGAGCGCACCGTCGTCGCAGAGGTGGCGGAACGTCAGGACATTCCCCCATCGTTCCTCGCCAAGATTGTGCCGCGTCTCGCGCGCGCGGGTTTGCTGCGCACTTCACTCGGCGCGGCGGGAGGCATCGCCCTCGCGCTCCCGCCAGACGAAATTTCCCTGCTCCAAATCATCGAAGCGGTGGACGGACCGCTCGCGCTCAATCTCTGCTCGCTGAACCCGGCGAATTGCCAGTACTATGCTTCGTGTCCCGCGGGTGCGGTGTGGGAAAAAGCGCAGGCTCAGTTGAATCGAACGCTGGCGCAAACGCGATTGTCCGACCTGATCCCCAAGCGGCACGCGTGAGCCTAGCGCACGCGCACGAATGGATAGATAAGCGAATGTTCTCTAACGCTCGTTGAGGTTACTCTGTGATCAGCAATCTTGGTCTTTCGGACAAGCCAACTTACGACAAGGATGTGGCGACCGTGCTCGTGCTGGGCGGCGGCGTCGCCGGGATGCGCGCGGCGATTGACCTTGCCGAAGCCGGCATTCGCGTCCTCCTCGTCGAATCGTCGCACGGGCTGGGCGGACGCGTCGCGCAACTCGGCTTTATGTTTCCTACGCACGATTGCGTACTCTGTCGCGGCACCTCCGATCATGGGTACGGCTGCACGCGTCCTGCCATTTCGCCCGCGTTTCTGGATAACAACCTCCATCCGAATATCGAGGTGTGGACGAGTACGCAAATTCTCGACATCACCGGTGAGGCAGGTGATTACACCGTCTCGCTGCGTCGTTTCCCGCGTTACGTGGACCCGGCGCGCTGTACCAACTGCGGTCGTTGCGCCGAAGTCTGTCCAATCGAAAAACCACGCGGCTTTGAGGTGGGGCTCGCCACTCGGCGCGCCGCGTACAAAATCGCCCCCCGCGCGCTCCCCGATGCCTACGTCATTGATCGCGGACCCTACTGCGACGACTGCCATCGTTGCGAGCAAGTTTGCCCCACGCGCGCCATCAATCTGGGAGAGCAGCCGTTCGATACCGACGCACACGTGGACGCCATCATCCTCGCTGTCGGACATCAGTTGTATGATCCGCGTCACAGTGAGGAATTCGGCTACGGGCGTTTCCCCAACGTCATCACCAGTATGGAGTACGAACGACTCGCCAGCCGCTCGGGACCTACCGAAGGCATCGTCACGCGTCCCTCCGATGGCACGTTGCCGAAGAAAATCGCGTGGCTCCAGTGCATCGGCTCGCGTGATCAAGAGCATCCGTACTGCTCTTCGATCTGTTGTATGTACGCGACGAAAGAGGCGATGCTCGCCAAGCAACGCATCCCCGGCGTCGAATGTCGCGTCTTTATGATGGACGAGCGCGCCTTCAACAAGGAATATAACGCGTACGTCCAAGCCGCGCGGGATAAATTCGGAATTGATTTTACGCGCTGTCGTATCTCCGCGCTCAAGCAAGACCCGCAGACGCACAACCTGATCCTGAAGTTCGTGACGGAAGAGGGCACGCGGCACGAGGACACTTTCGATCTGGTCGTCCTTTCGGTGGGGATGGAACCGCCCGCGCAAGCCGCCCTCGTCGCCAAGCGGCTGGGGATTGCGCTCAACGCGTACGGCTTTTGCGAGACCGACAAGTTCTCGCCGCTGGAGACGAATCGCCCCGGCGTGTACGTCTGCGGCGCGTTCCAATCGCCGAAAGAAATCGCCGAAAGCATCATTGACGCGAGCGGCGCGGCGGCGGAAGTGATGCGTCTTCTTTCGACCAAACTCAACCGTGCCCCGCACAGTCGCGAACATCCCTTCCTCGCGCGCAATGGCGAGTTTCCGCCCGAACGCGACGTTTCGGGCGAACCCCCGCGCGTGGGCGTGTTCGTCTGCGCGTGCGGCGACACAATCTCGCGCGTGGTCAATACCGACGCGCTGACCGCCTACGCGGAGGGCTTGCCTGCCGTGA
Organism: Anaerolinea sp.; assembly: GCA_020722265.1. Classification (GTDB taxonomy): domain Bacteria; phylum Chloroflexota; class Anaerolineae; order UBA4142; family UBA4142; genus DYLA01. Next base: position 2,148 of record DYLA01000011.1, on the reverse strand, counting down.
CCCACGCGGAGCAGGTGGCGTACCTCTGCTTGCCGGAGGGCCAAGCGCGTTTGCGTCATGCCATCGAGGCGCGCAACCTCAACCGCGTCGTCGTCGCCGCGTGTTCGCACCGCACGCACGAATCCCTCTTCCAGCGCACGATCCGCGAGGCGCGCCTGAATCCCTATTTGCTCGAAATGGCGAATATCCGCGAGCATTGCGCATGGGCGCACCGGCACGATCCGGCGGGCGCGACGCGCAAGGCGAAGGAGATGGTCCGCTTCGCCGTGAGTCGCTCGACGCGTCTCGCGCCGGTGTACAAAGAATCGCTCCAGCCGACTCCGCGCGCGCTCGTCATCGGTGGAGGCGTGGCGGGAATGACTGCCGCGCTGGCGGTGGCGGACAGCGGCTATGAGGTGGTGCTGGTTGAGCGGAGCGAGGTGTTGGGGGGCAATCTCAACAATCTCTACTTTACCGCCGAGGGGGGCAATCCCCAGCGCTTGTTGCGCGATCTGGTCAACCGTGTGGTCGGGCATGACCGCATTCGTGTCTTTACGCGCAGCGAGGTGGTCGAGCATCGCGGGCATGTGGGCGCATTTCGTTCGGTGCTGGCGACGCACGTCAAAGGGATGGATGCGCCCGCGCGTTCGATCATCGAACATGGCGTGACGATTGTGGCGACGGGGGGGCAGGAGCGGCGCGGCGGCGAGTACTGGCTCGGCCAAGACCCGCGCGTGGTGACCCAGCAGCAGTTGGAGGAAATGCTCGTCCATGCGCCGGATAAGGTCGCCGCGCTCAAGCAAGTCGTGATCATCCAATGCGTGACCGATCCGGAGCGTCCCGAATATTGTTCGCGCGTCTGCTGCACCAGCACGATGAAGAACGCGACGCGGCTCAAGATGCTGAATCCGAATTGTCAAATCATCGTGCTGTTCAAGAACATCGTCACATACGGATTCCGCGAAGAGTACTATACCGACGCGCGACGGCGCGGCGTGCTTTTCGTTCGCTATACAGATGAGACCAAGCCTAGGGTCGAGGTCATAGACGAAAGAGGCGAGATGAAGGAATGGGGAGGGTTGCCCCAGAGCGATTTGGCTTTCACGTCGCTGCAAGTTCGCGTGCAGGAGCCGGTGCTGAAGGAAGAACTCGTCCTAAAGCCGGATTTGCTCGTCGTCAGCATGCAGGTCATGCCGTCGGATGGCACGGAGAAACTCGCGCAGATTTTGCACGTGCCGCTTTCGTCCGAAGGGTTCTTTATGGAAGCGCATTTGAAGATGCGTCCGATGGACTTTATGGAAGAGGGCATCTTTATCGCGGGGATGGCGCACTATCCCAAATTCATCGAAGAGTCCATCTCGCACGCGCTGGCCGCCGCCGGACGCGCGATCACTATTCTGGCGCAGCAACCGCTCTACATCGGCGGTACCGTCGCGCAGGTGGACCAGTCCAAGTGCGTTGGCTGTTTGACCTGTACGCGCACGTGTCCGTTCCTCATCCCGCAAATTGATCCCACCGCAATCGGCAATGGGGGGATCAAGGGCGCGGCGTGGATTGACCCGGCGAAATGTCAGGGCTGCGGCACCTGCACCGGCGAATGTCCGGCAGCGGCGATTCAGTTGGTCAACTATCGCGACGATCAGGTCATGCTGCGCGAGACGGCGGGGCTGGGAGCGTGGCAAGCGGCGTGATGAGTTTCAGGTTAAGTCGAAACTTAGCAACGCAACCTGAAACTTAACATTGAAACTGGGAACTCAAAATGAGCAACAACGGCTTTGAACCAGACATCACCGCATTCGGCTGCATCTATTGCGGCTATATGGCGGCGGACACCGCCGGCACACTGGGTTGGGAATATCCGGCGAACGTCAAGTACGTGAAACTGCCCTGCACCGGCAAGATTGACATTCGCTACATCCTCGCCGCCTTCGAGCAAGGCGCGGATGGCGTCTACGTCGTGGCATGTCCGCTGGGCAACTGCCATCACGTTCACGGCAACGAGCGCGGCAAAAAGCGCGTCGAACGTGCCAAGAAAATCTTGGACGAAATTGGCATCGGTGGTGAACGGCTCGATATTTTCTTTATGAGCGGCGGTCAGGGCAAAACCTTCGCCAGTGCGGCGCAAACGATGGTTGACCGTATCAAAAAATTGGGACCGAGCCCGGTGAA
>DYLA01000205.1:1780-5161 GCA_020722265.1 Anaerolinea sp. | reverse complement strand
AGTTAAGAGATAGGGAAAATTCGGTACACGGATTTGACGGATTACGCGGATTGACACAGATTTTTTCTTTTTTTTCTCCGTGAGAATCCGTGAAATCCGTGTCATCCGTGTACAAAGATTGGATATCCAACCTTCGACTTAATAGGGATTTGAGAATCTGCCGCAGTTCGTTTTCCTGGAATGGCTCGAAGAGTGCGGCGGTTTCTTCATCGGTGGATGCCCAAGCGAGGGCGGATTCGATGGCTTCGGCTTGGAGCGCGGCGGCGAGTCCTTCTTCGAGGACTTCGAAGGCAGGGTCGAGGCCTGCTTCGGCAGGGTAAGCGCGGAGGAGTTCGGCGCAGAGGGAGTGGATGGTGCCGATTCTTGCAGAATCTAAAGATGAAAGATGAGAGATAAAAGATGAATTTTTATCTTGCGCCGCATTAGTCGAAGCGCGAGAAAGAGAAGCGCGAATGCGCGAGCGCATTTCACGGGCGGCTTTTTCGGTGAAGGTGATGGCGAGGATGGAACGAATGGGATAGCCCTGTTCAAGTAAATGGAGGTAGCGTCCTACCAGCGAGAGGGTCTTTCCCGAACCCGCGCCTGCGGTGACTGCGATGGCGCGCGCTGGGTCGGTCACGGCTTGGTGTTGGTTACCTTTGAAGGAGAAGGAGGAGAGGGAAGTCATCAGTTATCAGTGTTCAGTTATCAGTGTTCAGTGATTGGTGAATTGGGGATAGTCGCTCATCCATCTGGTTGGTGCGAAAATGGAGTTCTTTCAAAGTCATCAGCGTCGCCTGCGTTTCTTGGATTTCGGTTTCGCAATATCAACCTGCTTCACCGTGTCGGATTTCCGAAAATGCTTCGGGTCAACCTTTTCTTTGAACATTTGGTAATGGCGCTTGATTCGGGCAACGTACGCGGGGTCTTCCAAAAGCCAGGCCACCAGTTTGAGGATGGCAGGCGCCAGTTCAGACTGAGGGCTGGCGGAATTGAGAACGAGTCCATGCATTTCCTGTATCGCCCGGCGTTCCAATTCATTCGTTGGTTCGCCTCCCCACCATTTTATGTAAAACGCTTCGCTCTCCCAACCATAAGCCACCACCGCGACAATATCTTTTCGCTTTCTGGAAACGACGTTGAAAAACACCCGCCGACAATCGCAATCTTCGTCGTCACAGTATGCCTCCAACAAGCCATATTCATCGGCAGGCAACAGGGAATCGCCTTCTGGAACTGTGACAGCGCGTGTTTCGGTCAACGCCGTTTTGGGAAACAACTCTTGAAATAATTCGTATGGCATAATCAAAAACCTCTCTTGTATCTCCAACAAAAATTCGTCGCCGGGCAATAACTCGGACAGCCCTCCTCAGGCGGACGCGGCTCAAAGTGACCCGCGCGGATTCCAGCGACATGATCCCCAATATGCTTCACCGCAATTTCAAAGGCCGCCTCCATGCCGCCCTCGAACTTCTCCAACTTCAAGCTGCTGGCCTCCGCCTTTTGGATGTGCCAATAAAATCCGCCCGACACTTCGCCCAAGCCCAACGCGTCGCGCGCTGCCATTGCATAGATCGGCAATTGCAGCCTGCGCCCCTCTTTCAGGTGATTTGCCGTGATTGCTGTGCTTCCCGCCTTGTAATCAATCACGCGCAGCGAGCCATCGGGCGCGGCGTCGAGTCGGTCAATGTAACCATGCAATCGCACATCGCCCGCCGAAGTCTTCAACACCAGCGACGGCTCGCCCATCCCAAAACGCGCTTCCATTTGCTTCGGTTTGAATCCTTGCGACGCTTTATCCAATTCTTGAATTGTCTTCTCCAACATTCGCACAAATTCTTGTTGCTGCAACTCCCATAGCGCCGTCGGACGAAAGCCATATTCCTGCGGCGCGGCGTCGAATACCTTGTGCGCGATCCCCGACAAATTCTTCAGCGGATCATCCGTCGCGTACGCCTCCTCCAAAATCTTGTGCCACATCGAGCCGAGCATGCGCACATCGAATCCCTCCTCGGCCTCCTCGCGCGGCTCCAGCCCAAGCGCATACGCCACGAAAAACTCGAACGGACACGTCCCATAACTTTCGAGTCGGCTCGCGCTCCAACCCAAGTCTGCGCCGAATCGCTCGCTCAAATCGAACGTCTCGCCCTCGTAGATTCCCCTCGCTTTTGGACTCATCCGCGCCCGCAAGACTTCGATCCCATTTTTGATGTGGATGTCGAACTCCTGGGCGGATTCCACCCATTCGACTCTCGAGGCCGCCTCAGCCGAATCCACCTCCCCAACCACGCCTCTCACCTGACGTTTGGGCTGGTCGCCGTTTAGACGGTTTACCTCCGCCCAAAACGGGGACGCCTCCCACGCCTGCCCGTCTTCCGCGAGATACGGACGCGTGAGCAACAGTCTCCGCCTCCCGCGCGTGGCGGCTTGATAGAAGAACGTCGCTTCGTCGCCATGCAATTTGGTTTCGAGAGGCAGTCCACGCTCGCGCAACGCGGCGCGATCAGACTCGCGCAACAAAATATCCTCGCGCTCCTGCTTCGGGAACTCGCCTTCGGAGAGTCCCATCAAGACAACCGCCTCGAACGACAGTCCGCGCCCATCCAACACAGAGGCGGCGAACACGCCCGACTCGGCAGGAACAGTAAACGCCGCCGCGTCCACTGCGCCGTGCAGGTCTTTGTAGAAATCCGCGTAGGGAATCGAGTCCGCACCCAGAACGGACTCGGCCAGAACCAGTCCGCGCAAGACATCCTTGAACGCGCGCAACGCGGCGACATCGCGTTCTTTCGTAGAATCATTTTCGCGGGCGCGTCCGACGATGTTCAGCCCATCGCTCTCCCTTGATGAAAATTCGGTCAACAGCGCTGGGTCGTCCCCGATCAGCGATTCTACAAACGCCACATACTCCCGCGCCGAAGCGTGGTTTGGCGGCGTGAGAATATCAACAAACGACCCAAATTTCTCCTTAGCCCGCTCATCGTTTTTTTTCACTTGAAGCGGATCGCCCTCCTCATCCACCAACGTCTTCTTCCTTTCCCACAACTCGAAAGCCTCGCGCCACTGCGACAATCCCTGCGAGACTTTTCCAACCCGCGAAATCTCGTCCAGAATCGCGGCAGACTCGGGGGGAATCCCCTGCCCCGTCCAATCGAAGTATGGACTGCGCCACGACTCAATCAAGGCGCGTCGCTGCCAATCTTCGGCGGGAAGTGAAAGCAACGAGAGCAACGCGGCGACGGCGGGATTTTCGTTCAGCGGCTGTCCGCCCACGATACGCAATGGGATTCCAAATTCGGCGGCGGTCTCTTCAAGGAAGGGACGGTACGGCTCCAGGTCACGCGCCAGGATTGCCACATCCGACAATTTCATCCCATCGCGCACGACGCGCGCCTTCACCCA
>DYLA01000205.1:0-1680 GCA_020722265.1 Anaerolinea sp. | reverse complement strand
TGGAGGTTCAGGCTGTCCACCAACGCGGTTTGTGCGCGGTGGAAACGATGATGGGCGGGGCGGTTCGGGTTTTGAAGATCGCCCGTCAAGGTGATGAGGGTTTCTTTGGCGCGGCGGGATAAATGGGAGAGGACAGCCAGTTGCGTGGGGTTGAATTCGTCGAAGCCAGAAACAGCCAGGAAACGGGTATCCGCCCCGAGGTCAGGGTGGGAGGCGAGGGCGATTTCTGCCAGCCAGCCGCGGCCTTCGTTATCCGCCCAGTTACCTTTTTGCAGCCAATCCTGGTAGGCCGCGTAGACGCGGGCAATCTCCTCCAGCCGCGCGCCGAGTCCTTTAACGGAAGCAGAAAAATCGTCAGGGAAGATGCGGGCGCGTTTGAGTTCCTCAATCGTGTCCCGAAGTCCCGCGATGAAGCCAGGTTTGGCGCGCAACGCCGCGTAGTGAGTCATCTCGCCGCGTTCGCAGAGATCGTCTACGATAGATCGCAGGAGGCGAATCCGCACGGGGTCGAGTAGGAGCGGAATCGGCTGTCCCGCGCGAATCAAAAGTTCGGCATAAAGCGTGTGAAAGGTGTAAACCTGTACCCCCAGCGCGCCGCCCGCCGCGCCCAAGCGCTGACGAAAGTTCGCCGCCTGAATCGCATTCGGCATAATGACAATGACAGGCGCAAATGGCTCGTCCGCCAACACGCGCCGAATGTGTTGGATGAGGTGTTCGGTCTTGCCGTGTCCTGCGGGAGCGAGGAGGAGGCGGGTCATAAAATCAGGCTTGCCAGTCTTCGATTTGCAAGCCAGTCACGCGGCTGAATTCGGCAGTGTTATGCGTCACCAGCGTGACGTTGTTCGCCAGGACGATGGACGCAATCAACAGGTTGTTGGGTCCGATAAGATTTCCTTGTCTCTGCAATAATGCACGCAAGCGTCCGTAGTGTTCAGCGGCGGAATCGTCGAAGGGCAAAGACATAAAACGTTGAAAAAATCTCGCCAATAAATTGAGATTGGCTTCGCGTTTGCTGCTCTTGTATGCGCCGTGATACAGTTCCGCCTTGACAATCGAACAAACCACGACCAATTGAGAATCGGTCGCGGCAAGTTTCCGAGCGATAGAGGAATCTCGCTCATTCAGCAATTCGACGCAGGCGTTCATATCGAGCAGGTAGGTCATTTGAGTTTATCCCGCGTTTCGTATTGACCTTGCGGTTCGCGCACGAGAGGCTCCCCCTGCCAACCGCCGATGACTTCGGTGAAAAAATCGGGCGTCCAACCAGTTGTGCTTTCTGAAACGGGGTCGAAAATCAATACAATCTCCAGCTCGGTATCTCGCACATCGCCTGGCATTTCAAGTTTGAGAATGCCGTCTTTGCCGACGCGCGTGTGTAACGCTAAACTTTGCATGGGAACTTCTCCTTTCAGCGAGATGATTCTCGCACATATTATGCCAACGAACCCACAGGAATCCTTTGATAAAGAAATTCCCGCATATCGGCAGACTTTCCCGCGTGTTCAATCGTCATGCTGACCACGCGCCCTTCGGCGTCAAGGTCAAGATAAATATTTTCGTTCAGTTCCTGCGTTTCAACGGGCGGATTGTTTGAGAATTCGACCAGGGTGGTATCCGTATCTTCAAAGTATTTAATTCGCATGGCTTACTCCTTAAAGTTCCTGTCAAAAAATGCGTTAT
>DYLA01000204.1:3713-5224 GCA_020722265.1 Anaerolinea sp. | reverse complement strand
CGACCGCAATCAATGTTTCAATCCCTCAAACGGGATAGGGGTGGTTCATGCTTAGGATAAAGTGTTCCAGTTGAGGTATTTGCTAGTTTCAATCCCTCAAACGGGATAGGGGTGGTTCATGCTAACGCTGGACGCCTTCACGGTGTAGGAATGTTCAGTTTCAATCCCTCAAACGGGATAGGGGTGGTTCATGCTCAAGATGGGTTCCACTTCGGCGAGCCAGGCTAGCGTTTCAATCCCTCAAACGGGATAGGGGTGGTTCATGCCGCGCAGTGGCAGATCATCCATGCGCGCTGGGATCATGTTTCAATCCCTCAAACGGGATAGGGGTGGTTCATGCCTGGATCGTCACGTTGATTGAGCCTGCTCCGCCGTTTTTGTTTCAATCCCTCAAACGGGATAGGGGTGGTTCATGCCAGCCGCTCACAGATCGGCTGGGATGCAGTCGGTCGGTTTCAATCCCTCAAACGGGATAGGGGTGGTTCATGCCTTGATTCGCTTGGAAGCTCGCATTCGCGAGGCGAAGTTTCAATCCCTCAAACGGGATAGGGGTGGTTCATGCCGGAAGGGGCGCTTCGGTAAAAAAAAGAATCCAATGTTTCAATCCCTCAAACGGGATAGGGGTGGTTCATGCATCGGCAAATTGTCTTTTGTGAACGCATGAAGCAAATGTTTCAATCCCTCAAACGGGATAGGGGTGGTTCATGCTAGACGAGACGGTCAATCGCAACCAGCGCAATCTGGCGGTTTCAATCCCTCAAACGGGATAGGGGTGGTTCATGCAATACAACGCTTCTGTACGCATCAGCCTAAATCTCCAAGTTTCAATCCCTCAAACGGGATAGGGGTGGTTCATGCTCGCTGTACAGAATCGGGCTGATTTACGCGGATAAGTTTCAATCCCTCAAACGGGATAGGGGTGGTTCATGCGATAAAGTCGCTTTTGTAGCGCGGTTAATGGAAGCGTTTCAATCCCTCAAACGGGATAGGGGTGGTTCATGCGTCTACACGCCGCCCGATTGGAACGTAGCCATCGCAGTTTCAATCCCTCAAACGGGATAGGGGTGGTTCATGCCTCTTGCGCGTCAAGTGCTTCATCCTCATCGTCAAGTTTCAATCCCTCAAACGGGATAGGGGTGGTTCATGCCCTGGCTCACCACCTGCAACCCGCCCGCAGGTCCCCAGTTTCAATCCCTCAAACGGGATAGGGGTGGTTCATGCGCGGGGGCTTGCTTGCCCTCCGACGTGGACCAGCGGTTTCAATCCCTCAAACGGGATAGGGGTGGTTCATGCCACTGATCGGGATCGGTCTGCTCGACCTGCTCATTGTTTCAATCCCTCAAACGGGATAGGGGTGGTTCATGCAAAAACCTACTACCGCATCATGGGCGGACGCTACACAAGTTTCAATCCCTCAAACGGGATAGGGGTGGTTCATGCCCAACACGCAGAGCGACCAGATCGGCCCCAATAGGTTTCAATCCCTCAAACGGGATAGGGGTGGTTCATGC
>DYLA01000204.1:0-3613 GCA_020722265.1 Anaerolinea sp. | reverse complement strand
GTTTCAATCCCTCAAACGGGATAGGGGTGGTTCATGCCCAGACAAAAAGACGCCAACACGGCCAGACAAAAAGTTTCAATCCCTCAAACGGGATAGGGGTGGTTCATGCGTCATTCATCCCTGCTCAAAGGGCAGGGTCACAAGTTTCAATCCCTCAAACGGGATAGGGGTGGTTCATGCCGCAGGGGAATATCATCGGCGTGCGGCGTTTGCTGGGTTTCAATCCCTCAAACGGGATAGGGGTGGTTCATGCTTCGGATTGCTCCGTCGGATCGATGTCCTCCGCATCGTTTCAATCCCTCAAACGGGATAGGGGTGGTTCATGCCACAAAGAGTTTTTCCATTGCCAAACGGTCCAAGTGTTTCAATCCCTCAAACGGGATAGGGGTGGTTCATGCATTGTTCTGTCACCGCCGCGGCTGCTTGTGTATTCATGTTTCAATCCCTCAAACGGGATAGGGGTGGTTCATGCTACAAGCCCGCGCGGCATCATATCTACCTGGCGGAAAGTTTCAATCCCTCAAACGGGATAGGGGTGGTTCATGCCTGGCCGCGAGCGGATCGGGAGTGGTTCAAGGCACATGTTTCAATCCCTCAAACGGGATAGGGGTGGTTCATGCTAAAATCGCTTTATTGCGAAATCTCCGAAGGAAAAGTTTCAATCCCTCAAACGGGATAGGGGTGGTTCATGCACGGGATGAGTGTGATGACGTGGTCGAGGGCGGAGAGGTTTCAATCCCTCAAACGGGATAGGGGTGGTTCATGCGTGCGATTACGCAAAGCGCCCGATGCCAGTTATTTTGTTTCAATCCCTCAAACGGGATAGGGGTGGTTCATGCGTATCAGGACGTGGTGACGGATGAAGGGCATTGGAGTTTCAATCCCTCAAACGGGATAGGGGTGGTTCATGCTTGTGGCAGAAGATTACGAACAAGATCGCCACCAAAACGTTTCAATCCCTCAAACGGGATAGGGGTGGTTCATGCACGGAACAGTAGGGGAAGGGGTTGAAGGAGTACCCGTGTTTCAATCCCTCAAACGGGATAGGGGTGGTTCATGCTATTTTGCGTCAGTCCTTTTGCCTCGGTCGCGCTGAGTTTCAATCCCTCAAACGGGATAGGGGTGGTTCATGCCCATCGGGATCAATCCCGATACAATCACCTGGGCGGTTTCAATCCCTCAAACGGGATAGGGGTGGTTCATGCCGGAAGGTCGCATCATCGTGTAACGCTCTTGCATGACGTTTCAATCCCTCAAACGGGATAGGGGTGGTTCATGCTTGATCATGGGAGCATCATCGTATTTCCAACGCTCTGTTTCAATCCCTCAAACGGGATAGGGGTGGTTCATGCTTGAAGGTGTCGCGCATTTCAGGCGACTCGTAAAGTTTCAATCCCTCAAACGGGATAGGGGTGGTTCATGCCAGGAGACTCCCATGACTACCCCCGAACCCGATACCATGTTTCAATCCCTCAAACGGGATAGGGGTGGTTCATGCGGTGGATGGGGAGAGACCTTGCGATCTCAGGGGCAGTTTCAATCCCTCAAACGGGATAGGGGTGGTTCATGCTAAATTCCTCGACGTAACTGTTGCACTAACTTTAATAGTTTCAATCCCTCAAACGGGATAGGGGTGGTTCATGCATGAGTGCCACACGAGGCGGATCGTATTGCGTGCTGTAGTTTCAATCCCTCAAACGGGATAGGGGTGGTTCATGCCGCGCAGAGCAAAACGAGCGACCTTGAGCGAGCCGTTTCAATCCCTCAAACGGGATAGGGGTGGTTCATGCTCGCGGGCGGAATGGGAAATGTTTTTGTTATCCCGGCGTTTCAATCCCTCAAACGGGATAGGGGTGGTTCATGCTCCTGCAAATGGTCTCATTCGTGTCTGGCTGACTGTGTTTCAATCCCTCAAACGGGATAGGGGTGGTTCATGCTTGGTATCCCTCCTGGAATGCACGACAAAAACTCGTTTCAATCCCTCAAACGGGATAGGGGTGGTTCATGCACGTGAAAATTGGGGGAATCAGCATGAAGGGGGTCAGTTTCAATCCCTCAAACGGGATAGGGGTGGTTCATGCCTCACTGAGCGCCGCGCGCACAGCAGCGGTACAGATGTTTCAATCCCTCAAACGGGATAGGGGTGGTTCATGCTCAGCGTTGTTTACGAGATGATCGTAGATGGCTTGTTTCAATCCCTCAAACGGGATAGGGGTGGTTCATGCCGTGCTGACTTGCACTACCCCTGTACTGTGATTGATGTTTCAATCCCTCAAACGGGATAGGGGTGGTTCATGCTCCAGCGGCGGGTCAACGCAGGATGAAATTGATAATCTGTTTCAATCCCTCAAACGGGATAGGGGTGGTTCATGCCCCCCCCATCGCTGATAAGGAAAACAATCTCCATGTTTCAATCCCTCAAACGGGATAGGGGTGGTTCATGCCCGCTCCCTGAGCCATCTACCGACGAAGTAAAAGAGTTTCAATCCCTCAAACGGGATAGGGGTGGTTCATGCCAGATGAGTCGCCCGCTACAAACGGCGGCTAAAGAGGTTTCAATCCCTCAAACGGGATAGGGGTGGTTCATGCCAGCAGATGGATAAGGCTGGCGTCAGGTACACTCGGTTTCAATCCCTCAAACGGGATAGGGGTGGTTCATGCTGCCCTGCATCGTCGTGATGGACTTAAAAAGAATGGTTTCAATCCCTCAAACGGGATAGGGGTGGTTCATGCCCTGTCCTTGTTTCGGTATGGGACGCCCTCAGCCAGTTTCAATCCCTCAAACGGGATAGGGGTGGTTCATGCTTGAACAACCATTCGGTTGCCATCTGGAAGAGTTGTGAGTTTCAATCCCTCAAACGGGATAGGGGTGGTTCATGCTATGCCAGCTCCTCCATGACCATTTGTAACTGTTCTGTTTCAATCCCTCAAACGGGATAGGGGTGGTTCATGCCCAGCACTCGCTCGAGGAAGCCCGCGTCGCTCCCGAGTTTCAATCCCTCAAACGGGATAGGGGTGGTTCATGCACCGAGCCAGGACACTAGCACGGGCGGCACTGCGAGGTTTCAATCCCTCAAACGGGATAGGGGTGGTTCATGCTCTGGACATCTGGTGCGTATAGTATAGCACTTTTAGTATAGTTTCAATCCCTCAAACGGGATAGGGGTGGTTCATGCCGGAGCGTGGGGTAACGGCGGCGGTGGCGCTGGCGGAGTTTCAATCCCTCAAACGGGATAGGGGTGGTTCATGCAATTGACGACGCCATCGAATATGAAGCGTGTGTCAGTTTCAATCCCTCAAACGGGATAGGGGTGGTTCATGCAAAACGAAAGTGTTTTTCGCATGTACCGATTCTTTGTTTCAATCCCTCAAACGGGATAGGGGTGGTTCATGCGCCGACAGTCGGGACGCCGGCATAGTCCATCACGCCGTTTCAATCCCTCAAACGGGATAGGGGTGGTTCATGCATCATCCAAGCCTCGCCCGCCTTCCATTCCAGCGTAGTTTCAATCCCTCAAACGGGATAGGGGTGGTTCATGCTGCGCCGGCCTTCTTGTCCCCGGAAGCCCACCAGAGTTTCAATCCCTCAAACGGGATAGGGGTGGTTCATGCC
>DYLA01000203.1:3374-5229 GCA_020722265.1 Anaerolinea sp. | reverse complement strand
GCATCAAGTGCACCAGTTTTGACGTCTCCACGATTGAATGTAGCGTTACCGACACACACGGGAGAAGTGATTTTTCAAAAAATCTAACATCAGGAGGGAAGATGTTTCGTCTCGACAACAAGATTGCGCTCGTCACCGGCGGCGGCCGCGGACTGGGGCGCGCGATCGCGCTCGCGTTGGCAGAGGCGGGTGCGGCGGTCGCGGTCGCCAGCCGCACGCGCGAACAACTCGATGAGGTGGCGGCAGAAATTCGTGCGCGGGGGCAACGCGCCCTCGCCGTCCAAGTGGACGTGAGCGACAGCGCTTCGGTCGCGCAGATGGTCGCGGCGACGCACGGCGAGTTCGGACAGATTGATATCCTCGTGAACAGCGCGGGGGTCGGCTGGGCGGAGAAACTCGTCGAGACGAGCGATGGGACGTGGGATTGGATTCTCAAGACGAATCTCTCCGGGACGTTCTATTGCTGTCGCGAGGTCGCGCGCGTGATGATCGCACAGGGTCGGGGGAGCATCATCAATATCGCGTCAGTCGCCGGCGTCAAGGGCCCGCCGGGGCTGGGCGCGTACGCGGCGAGCAAGGGCGGTGTCATCGCGCTAACCAAAGTGCTCGCGCTCGAAATCGTGCGCCACAACGTTCGCGTCAACGCGATTGCGCCCGGCTATTTTCGTACCGATATGAACGCCGCCGCGCTCGATGACCCCGAAATCGGACCGAAAATCGTCAAGCGCATTCCGATGCGGCGCGCCGGCCAGCCGGAGGAAATCGGCGGGCTGGCGGTTTACCTCGCGAGCGACGCCGCCTCATTCGTCACTGGCGAAATTTATTTCATCAGCGGCGGCGAAATGGCGCAGTAGGGCAAGTGGCGGGCGGTCTTTTTCATCAACGTCCCGTTGACAAAGAGAGCAAAAAATGGTATAATTTGGTTAGTATTGGTCTAGACCACCCATTGGAGGTCCAGGGTGACACTCCGACGCCAACACCCCGTCCCCCTCTATCAGCAACTCGAAGCGACGCTGCGCGCGCAAATCGAAAGCGGGCAGTATGGCACCCACGCGCGCCTTCCCTCCGAACGCGACCTGGCGAACGAATTCGGCGTCAGTCGAATGACCGTGCGCCAAGCCCTCGACGCGCTCGTTCAAGCCGGGCTCATCTACGGCAAAGTCGGCAAAGGCACCTTCGTCAGCGAGCCGAAGATCAATCAACAACTCGCTACCCTCACCGGCTTTTCCGAAGATATGCAGCGACGCGGGCAAACTCCCTCCAGCCGCGTCCTCAAAGCCGTCGTGCTACCAGCGACCAAAGACGTAGCCGCCGCGTTGCAACTCGACCCCAAAGCGCGCGTCTTTAACCTCGTGCGCGTGCGTCTTGCCAATGACGCGCCGCTGGCAGTCGAAAATGACTATCTGCCCGCGCACCTCTGCCCCGACCTGTTGCATCACGATTTCTCGCGCGCCTCGCTTTACGACGTGCTGCGCGAACAGTACGGTTGGCGACTGGTACGCGCCCAGCAGTCCATCGAAGCGCGGTTGGCAAACGATGAGGAACTGAAACTCCTCGAACTCAAAGCCCCCGCACCGATCCTCGCGATGGAACGCATCACCATCGTCGAGCAGGGTTTCCCCATCGAGTACGTCCGCTCGGCGTATCGCGGCGATCGCTACAAATTCAGCGCGCGGTTGACCCCTATCGGTTGAACGCTCACGCCTAGAAAGGAAACAGCAGGCAACTCGACTCTTTCTCATATTCGACCCTTGCCAGGTCAGTTGACTCGCTAGATTCAAAAGGAGGAAAAAATGTCCAAGCGAATCACATGGCTTTTGCTCATCTTTGCGCTGACAATCATTTTAAGCGCGTG
>DYLA01000203.1:0-3274 GCA_020722265.1 Anaerolinea sp. | reverse complement strand
GTCGTCGAAGTTCCAAAAATCGTGACCGCCACCCCGCCGCCTACTCCCGCGCCCAAAACCGGCGGCATCCTCATCGCTGCCCGCGCGGCAGACGCCAAAGGACTCGATCCCCACAAGCAGACCGCGTTCTCATCCTTCCGGATGCTGGAGTTGATCTACGATCCGCTCCTCGCGCTGGACAAGGATATGAAGGTCATCCCCAATCTCGCCGAATCGTGGAAGTGGTCGGAAGATGGCAAGACCCTGACGATGACCCTCCGCAAGAATGTCAAGTTCCACAACGGCGATCCGATGACCTCTGAGGATGTCAAGTTCACGTTCGAGCGCATCCTCGATGAGAAGACGGCGGCGGCGGCGCGTTCGTTCTTCACCGACATCATCGGCATCGAAACGCCGGACGCAAACACCGTCGTCTTCAAACTGAAAAGCCCCAACGCCGCGATCCTCGCCGCGATGACCAACCCGAACTCCGGCATCGTCTCCAAGAAACTCATCGGGGGCGGACAGGATCCCGCCAAGGTCGCCGTCGGCACCGGCGCGTTCAAACTGGTAGACTGGCAGCCGGACAAGATCTTCAAACTCGAAGCGAACAAGGATTTCTGGATTCCCGGCTTGCCGCGACTCGCCGGCATCGAATTTCGCACGATTCCGGACGAAGCCAGCATCCTCGCTGGCTTGCGCGCCAAGACCCTCGATTGGGCGCTGATCAACGATCCGCGCGTCGGCATTCGCGCCGGTGCGGGCGGCAGTACGCTGACCGTCTCGCGCGCGCCCGCGCTTGCCTACCACGTCCTGCAACTCAACGCCAGCCGCCCGATGTTCAAAGACCTCAAGGTGCGCCAAGCCGTCTCGTGCGCGATTGACCGCCAAGAAGTGCTCGATGTGGCTTCGCTCGGCGAAGGCGAAGTGACGCCGCCGGCGACTCCGCCATTCTACCGCGCGAAACTGGACGACCTGTTCTGCTACAAGAAGGATGTCGAAAAGGCAAAGAAACTTCTCGCCGACGCCGGCAACCCGACGGTCAAGTTCAAGATTATGGCAGCGGTGGATGAACCGCCCACCGCCGTCGCCGAAGCGCAGAACATCCAAGCGCAGTTGAAGAAGGTCGGCATCGAAACAGAAATCGAAACGTACGAACTCGGCGTCTATGTGCAAAAGTGGCTCGCCGCTGATTTCGATGCGGTGGTCGCGCTCAATGGGGGCAATCCCGACCCCGACATTATGTTCTTCCGCTACTGGCATAGCACCGGCAACTTGAACAAAGTCGCCAATTATAGGGCGCCAGAGATTGACAAGTTGCTGGAGCAAGGTCGCGCGACTTCCGATCCCGCCAAGCGCAAGGTCATCTACGACGATGTCCAAAAGAAACTGACAGAAGCCGTACCCTGGGTGTGGCTCTATGTCGGTTTCGAGTACCGCGTGATGCAGCCGTACGTCAAGGGATTCACACCTCTCTCGAACGGCTCGATTCTCTACCTGCGCGAGGCGTGGCTCGACAAATGAGAGATCAGGGGGGGTCTGGGACCAGGGATCAGTCACTCACTGCCCTCAGCCTCGCTTTCGCACCCTCGCCCAAGCAATAGGAATGAGCCGTTGAGACGCCCCGGCGGGGTGTTGAGACGCCCCGCCGGGGCGTCTCTGCTGGTTGGCTTATTCAAGCGTGCAGGTGCGAAATCTAGGCTCTGGACCCTGACCCCTTTCTCCTTATGCAACGATTCATTCTGCAACGACTCATCGCGCTCGTACCAACGCTGCTCGGCATCTCGATTATCGTCTTTCTCGTGATGCGCCTCATCCCGGGCGATACGGTGAGCGCGATGATTGGAACGCAATACAAACTGACCGAAGCGCAAGCCGCCGCACTGCGCGCGTACTATGGTCTCGACAAGTCGCTGCCGGAGCAGTACGTCATTTGGCTGATGAACGCGCTCCACGGCAATTTCGGCTTTTCGGTTCGCAGTGGGCAACCGGTCTTGGGCGAGATCCTGAATCGCTTTCCGCTGACACTGGAACTCGCCCTCGTCGCCGTCGTCATCGGGCTGTGCCTTGGGTTGCCCATTGGCATCGTATCGGCGGTCAAGCGCGATTCACCGCTTGACTTGCTGGGGCGCTTGCTCTCGCTGATTGGTCTCGCACTGCCGAATTTCTGGCTCGGCACGCTCATCATTCTGGTTCTGTCACTCTACTTTGGCATTCTACCCACTTCGGGCAACTATACCGAGTTCACGCAAAACCCACTCGTGAACTTGCAGCAAATCTTCTTTCCCGCGCTCACCCTCGGTTTTGCCTTTTCCGCGTCCATTATGCGCGCCACCCGTTCGTCGCTGCTCGAAGAACTGTTCCAGGACTATGCGCGTACGGCGCGCGGCAAGGGCTTGCACGAGCAAGCGGTCATCGTCGGCCATTGCTTGAAGAACGCCCTCATCCCGGTTATCACACTCGCCGGTGTCGAGATGGGGTATCTGCTGGGTGGCGCGATCGTGGTCGAAGAAGTGTTCGCGCTCCCCGGCGTCGGACGCCTGCTACTGAACGGCATCAGCCAGCGCGATTACGCCGTGGTGCAGGGCGCGGTCGTTTTCATCGCGTTCAATTTCGTCATCATCAATTTGCTGACCGATCTCGCGTACGCGTTCGTGAATCCGAGAATTCGATACGAATGACCACTGATTACAAGTCATCGAAACATAAACTGCCGCGTCTCCTGCGCCATCCTGCCGCTGCCATCGGCTTGGGGCTGGTGACGTGCTATCTGCTGGTCGCCGTGTTCGCGGGCGCGCTCGCGCCGTACTCGCCGACGGAACAACGCGCGGAGGATCGCTTGCAAGCGCCGAACGCGCAGTACTGGCTCGGCACAGACGAATTTGGACGCGACCTTCTCAGCCGGCTGATGCACGGCGCAACGAACTCGCTCCGCATCGCGCTCCTCTCGGTCGCGCTCGCCGCGCTCGTTGGCTCGGCGATTGGAATGGTTTCTGGGTATATCGGCGGAATCGCCGATAACCTGATGATGCGCGTGATGGATTTGTTCTTTGCGTTCCCGGCGATTTTGCTCGCGCTCTCGATCGTCGCCGCGCTCGGACCGGGGGCGAACAATACGATTCTCGCCATCTCGGTGGTCTACACGCCGATTTTCGCGCGCGTCGCGCGGGGACCGGTGCTCGCGCTGAAACAGGTCGAATTCGTCACTGCCGCGCAATGCGTCGGTGCGAATCATCGGCGCATTCTGGCGCGCCACATCTTGCCGAACATGGTCGCGCCACTCATCGTGCAGGTG
>DYLA01000202.1 GCA_020722265.1 Anaerolinea sp. | reverse complement strand
GTCGCTCGCCAGTTCGCGCAGAACTTGTCCCAGCTCCTTCATCTTGTCCTCCCCCTTCTACTTGCTGAGCAGCGCGCGCGCGTCTTGCCCCAGCACGATAATCAGTTGCGCGTCAAAGTGTTCGCCGTTGGCTTGACCGATGGCGAGGATCGCGTTCCCTTGTTTCAAATCGCCCGGCGAAACGGGCGTGGGCTGCGCGCCGGTAATGTCTATCACGCTCGTCGTCGCGTCCGTGTGGAGGGCACGATTGCCGCCGCGCGTTCTCACGGCGAAACTCGCACCCCGATTCGCCAGGATGGCTGCCGCAAGCAAGTTTTCGCGCGCGGTGTCGGCGGGAAGCGCGAGCACGAACGTCGCGGTTGTGCCGCTCGCGTCCAAATCGGCGAGGACACGGTCGCCGACGCGAATATCGGCGACTGTCGCGTCGCTCTTGCCGGGAATCGCCACGAGGGTAGTGGCGTTCGTCTGAATCTGCTGCGGCTGGCGACCCGTTCGCAGCGTGAGTGTGTCCCCCGTGTTCGCGCTGACGATGCCGCCCGCAAGGCCGGCGATCTTGAGCGCGTTTTCGATTTTGCGCCGATCCGGAGCGGGGGCTTGGCTGGATGTTTCCGGCGTCGTCGCGGGCATTGGCGTTGGAGTGGGCGTTACGGCAGTGGCAACCTTTTCCGGCAGGGGCGGGGTTGCGTCGAGGGTTGGCATCGCCTCGCACCCGGTCGCACCGAGCGTGAGCAGAACCAGCAGCGCGGCGATGAGAGCGAAAAGGATTTTGTTCGACATAGGGACCTCCAGTGTTCTTTCTGCGCCGATTATCGCCGCAGCAAGTGAAGCCCGAGTGAACACGCGGTAAAATCGTTGTAAAATGAGAATTGACACAACGCGCACTTGGACACATAATAGGGCAAAGGTCGCGCTCGCGCGTCGCGCGGCAACCTACGGTCGCCCATTCATCTCAAGAGGAAGATTTGGACAAACTCTTTGCTGCCGCACGACAGTTCGCGCCGGCGGGTGCGGTTCTGGACGTCCGCGAGTACGGCAGCGGCAACGTCAACGACACCTATCGGGTCACACTCGCGACGGAGGAGAGATACTTGATCCTCCAGCGCATCAACACGCGCGTCTTTCGCCGCCCCGAATTGATTATGCTGAACTTGCAAACCTTCACCGAGCACGTCCGCGCGCGGCTGGAGTGCGAGCCACCTCGCGCCGAGCATCGCTGGGAGGTGCCACGCGTGCTGCCGACGCGCGAGGGCAAGAGCCATTACGTTGATGCCGACGGTGCGTTCTGGCGCGCGCTCAGTTTCATCGGCGCGTCCCGAACGTACGAGCAAGTCCGCGATCTGGAACACGCCCGTCAGGTCGGCTACGCCCTGGGACGCTTTCAGAGTCTCCTCAGCGATCTGGCGATTGACCGCTTGCACGACACGCTCGAAGGATTTCACATCACCCCGCGCTATCTGCGTCACTATGACGAGGTCGTAGCGCAGAACGGTTCCCTGCCCGCCTCGCCGGCGGCTGACTATTGCTTTCGATTCATCGAACAGCGCAGGGCGCACGCGGCGGTGCTGGAGGAGGCGCGCGCACAGAACAAATTGCGCCTGCGCCCGATTCATGGCGATCCCAAAGTCAACAACATTATGATTGACGACGCAACCCAGCAAGCGGTCAGCATCGTTGATCTCGATACGGTCAAGCCCGGGCTCGTCCACTACGACATCGGCGATTGTTTGCGTTCGTGCTGCAATCGCTTGGGCGAGGAGACGGATGCGTTCGACGCGGTGCGCTTCGATACCGACCTCTGCCGCGCCATCTTGCAAGGGTATCTGCCATTGAGCCGCGACTTTCTCGACGAGAATGACTATGCCTATTTGTACGACGCCCTGCATCTGATTCCATTCGAGTTGGGACTGCGCTTTTTCACCGACTATCTCGAAGGCGATGTGTACTTCAAAGTCAAACATCGGCAGCACAACCTGTCGCGCGCCATCGTCCAATTCAAATTGGTGGAGAGTATCGAAGCGCAAGAGACGTGCCTGCGCGAACTCATTCGTGAGTTGAGCGAATGACCCCAGCGATCGTTTCGCTCGTCTTCACCGTCAAGAACGAAGCCGCGTCCCTCCCGCGCCTGCTCGATTCGATTGCGGCGCAGACGCGCACGCCGGACGAAATCGTCGTTGTGGACGGCGGTTCGACCGACGCGACGCTCGACATTCTGCGCGCCGCGTCCGCGCGTATGCCGCTGCGCATCGAGGTCGCACCCGGCGCGAACATCTCGCGCGGACGCAATCTAGCGATTCGCGCGGCGCGCGGCGAAATCATCTGCGCGACCGACGCCGGCGTGTGGCTCGAACCGACGTGGGTCGAGGAACTCGTTCGCCCGTTGGCGAACGACCGCCGACCCCAGCCCGCTATCCACGTGGTCGCCGGCTTTTTCCTCCCCGATCCACACGGCGTGTTCGAAACCGCGCTCGCCGCGACGACTCTCCCGCTCCTCTCCGAAATCCATCCCGGAAAATTCCTGCCGTCCAGTCGTTCGATGGCGTTTCGCAAACGCGTCTGGGAACACGTGGGCGGCTATCCCGAGTGGCTCGATTTTTGCGAGGATTTGATTTTCGATTTCGCGCTGCGCGCGGCCGGTTGTCGTTTCGCGTTCGCGCCGCGCGCGATCGCGCATTTTCGTCCCCGCCCGAACTTGGGCGCGTTCTTTCGACAGTACTATCAGTACGCGCGCGGCGATGGCAAGGCCAATCTGTGGCGGCTGCGGCACATCATTCGCTACACCACGTACCTCGTCGCGCTGCCGCTTGTCCTCGCGGCAACATTTGCCGCGCCGTTGGTCGGCATGCTGCTGTGGTTGGTTGGCGCGTGGTTTATGCTCTTCCCCTCGTACCGCCGCCTGCTGCCGATGCTGCGCGAACTGGCGTGGCGCGAACGGCTGTGCGCCATCGCTTGGGTGCCGGTCATTCGCGTCGTCGGCGACATCGCCAAGATGCTCGGCTATCCGGTCGGCGTCGTCTGGCGACGGCGCCATCGCCAAGGAGGTCTCCCGTGACCACTGCGTATCTGTACTCACCCGTGTTCCTCGAACACGAAGAACTGGGGCATCCCGAATCGCCAGAGCGATTGCGCGCGATCCTGCGCGCGCTGGACGAGACCGGCGTTCGCTCCCGCCTGGTGCCACTCGAACCGATTGCCGCGACCGACGCGCAATTGGAAGCCGCGCACACGCGCGAGCATATCGCGCGCGTCCAACAACTCGTCGCGCGTGGCGGCGGGCATTTCGACGCGGACACGTACGCCAACGCGCGCTCGCTCGACGCCGCGCGGCTGGCTGCCGGCGCGCTCGTGCGCGCGGTGGATGCGGTGATGGCGGGCGAGGTGGAGAACGCCTTCGCGCTCGTCCGCCCGCCGGGACATCACGCCACGCGCTCGCGCGCGATGGGATTTTGCATTTTCAATAACATCGCCATCGCTGCCCAGCACGCGCTCGACGCGCACCAACTCGACCGTGTGTTGATCGCGGATTACGATGTGCATCACGGCAACGGAACGCAGGACATTTTCTATCGCTCGCCGCGCGTCCTGTACTTTTCGACGCACCAGTTCCCCCACTATCCTGGCACCGGCGACTGGGACGAAATCGGCGAAGGAGAAGGCAAGGGATTCACCGTCAACGCGCCGCTCCCTCCCGGCGTCGGCGACGATGGCTTTCGGCGCATCTTCGACGATTTGCTCTTTCCGCTCGCCGAACGCTATCGTCCGCAACTCGTCCTCGTCTCTGTTGGTTTCGACGCGCATTGGAGCGATCCGTTGGCGATGGAAAACCTTTCGCTCGCCGGTTACGGCGCGCTCGCGCGCACGCTCGTCGAACTTGCGCGCGAGCAGTGCGCGGGGCGCATCGTCTTTACGCTGGAGGGAGGCTATCACCTCCCGGCGGTCGCGTACGGCGCCGTCGGCGTGTTCGGTGCGCTCCTCGGCGAGGCGGAGATCCCAGACCCCCTCGGCGCGTCCCCGCGCCCGGGCAGAGACATCGGCGATTACCTCGAGCAGTTACGCGGCGTGCATCGTCTAGTGTAAGTTTTTGATTGACATTTACGATGCTTTGAGCGATAATAGCGGCGACTGGAGGCAGACGTGGAAGACCTGGTCACGCTTACCGCCTACGCAGATCAAGTGCGCGAACTTGTGCGGAACGGTCGGAACGAAGAAGCCCTAGCGATCTGCAAACACATTTTGTACTACTATCCCAAGTACGTCGAAGCGTATCGCCAGATGGGCGAGGCGTACCTAGAAATGCAAGACTATGAAAGCGCGAAGGAGTTGTTCCAGCGCGTCCTCAGCGCGGACCCGGAGAACGTTGCCGCTCACGTCGGTCTCTCCGTCGTCTTCGAACAGCGGCATCTGTACGAGGAAGCGGTCTGGCATATGGAGCGCGCCTTCGAACTGACGCGGGACAACCCTGAGGTGCAGAGCGAATTGCTCCGCCTCTACCAAGAAGCAGAGGGCAAACCGCGCGCGCGCCTCAAAATCACTCCTGGCGCGCTCGCACGCGTCTACATTCAGGAAGGAATGAGTGCCCAAGCGATTCAAGAGTTGCGCGCGCTCACGACAGCCAATCCCTCGCGCTTTGACGCGCGCGTCGCCCTTGCCCAAGTGTTGTGGTTGACCGGTCAGATTCGCGCGGCGGCTGAGGTCGCACAAAACCTGCTGACCCAACTCCCCTATTGCCTCAAGGCAAATCTGATTCTAGGCGCGGCTTGGAAAGAAAGCGACTCGCCCGATGCCGAGCCGTACCTCCAGCGCGCCCAAATGCTCGACCCCACGAACGAGACCGCGTGGCAAATGTTCGGCGCGCGCTCCCCTCTGCCTCGCGCCGAACCACGCGTGCCGCGCTATGTCGAAGGTTTGCCGCCGCGCCCCAGACGAATCGTCTTCCCAACGCCGGTACCAACGGAAGAAAAACCGGCGGAAACGCTGCCCCTCGCGGCAGAGCCCGTCGAGCCAACACCGATAGAACCAGTCGAGCCGACTCCTGCCGAACCAGCCGCCATCGCACTCGAACCCGCTCCAACTGCAGAGCCGATTGCGCCAACCGAAGCGGCTCCAACCGAGTTGCCACCGTGGCTCCGCAAAGAGGGCGAAGCGCCGAAAGAAGAAGCGCTTGCGCCGACCGCACCAGCCGAAGAGCGCGCGGAAGCATTGCCCCATTGGCTAGGCGAAGCGCCGAAGGAAGAAACGCTTGCGC
>DYLA01000201.1 GCA_020722265.1 Anaerolinea sp. | reverse complement strand
CACGCGCGCGTCCGACGAACGGCAGGCGCTCGAGACTGCCGCGACGCGCCGGCGCGCTCACCATCGCCGGCTTGATCGGCAGGGGAATGATAAAGTGTGCGCCGAGGATGCTTGCTGCCTGCTGGAGCATTTCGGGAGAGGGAGGCGCGTGGAGTTCTTGCTGCCGCGTTTCGCAGTAGAGTTGCCACTGACGCCGCGCTCCCGACACATCACCCAAGGCGACGAGGGCGCGCATCGCCGCAAGGCGAATGTTCTCTGCCAGCGGATCGCGCGCGAGGTATTTTTGCGCGTACGCCAGTGCTGCTCCGGCATCGCCTTGCGCGGCGTGCCAAATAACAAGCCGATTCAATGCGTCGAGGTAGAGGGCTTCTAGGCGATAGCGTTCCTCGAGGCACCAATCGTCGTACAAGCCCTCTAGCAAATCGCCGCGATACAGTTCGATGGCGGATTGCAGATTGCGAATGGCAGGCTGTTCAGCGACGACTGCTAACTTTTCGAACTCGGCCACATCGAGCCAGAAGCGAGTGGCGGGGTTGAATTGAGCGGAGATAGAATCGGCGAGGAGATAGTCTTCGCCGAGCCGTCGGCGAATGTGCCACAACGCCGTAGCGAGAGAATGGCGCGCGTGACAGTCGTCTCGATCGCCCCAGAAAAGCGCGGCGAGTTCATCGCGCGAATGCGATTGGTGCCGACGCAAGATGAGAAAAGCCAAGAGCGATTGAGTCTTGCGCGTGGCGAGCGGAGGCAGTACCTGGTCGCCGCGCCGGAATTCTGGACATCCAAAGAGGTAGATGAATAGACCGGGGCGGCTTAATTTCTCCACGTGCATGCTGACCTAACCACAAATGCGGCATCGCCGCAACCAAGGTGCCGCGTAACTACCTCGACAAGGCTAGATTCACATCCTCTCCTTCGAGAATACTTACATTTCCATCTGTAGTGGTGCGCCGTGGTGCATGAAGGATTCCTCTAAAAAATGTGACAAGGGAGATCTCGCGCGTCACTTTTCATCCGACCGCTGAATGGCACATTCTACTTGATTCGGTGTCCTCCCTGCTCGTTGTTGAACACCCACGCGACGACATCGCCGATGCGTATCTCTTCCGCGAGGTGCGTCTCTAGCGTGACTGCCGCGCTGCCGCGTCCGCGAATCTGCTGCCGCGCGCGGCGCATCTTGGCAAAGCGCTCTTTCCAGCGGGCGAAATTCTCCGGGCGCAAATCCACCCACCCCTTGCGCGCGAACTGATCAATCGCTCGCGCGGTGAGCGGGACGACGTTGGTATCCGCGCGCTCCGGAATGCGGATGAATGGACCGCGCAGGAGGTGCGCGCCATCCGGCGCGAGAATCGGCACGCCGACCGAGGTGATCGTGTGGCGCAGGGCGTCGTTGCGCAGGACGTGGCGATAGAGCGCATCGGCGATTTTTCTGGGATTTTGTTTCAGCACGCGCCCCAAGGTGCGAAAGCGAATTTTGAGCAGATACGCCTCGTACAGCAACTTGGAGAGTTCGGGCGGACCCAACTGACCGAGCGCGACGCTGGGAATGTTCGTCTCTTCCTCCCAGCGTTCGACCTCGGCGAGCGCGGAGGCGCGCAGGATGCCGGCGCGATACGTCGGATCGAGCACCGCGCTGTCAATCGCGGCGATGACGTCCGCGCCGGTGTTCGAGCCTTTGATTTCCAAGACGACCTTGCTCGCGATTTCTTCCGGCGTGATGAACTCCATCTGCCCCAGCGCGGTGATCGCTTCGAACTCGCCTTTGGTGAACATACCGTTTTCGCCGGTGTCCACCACGACCATCCTGAGTTTCTCCAGACGCTCGTAGCGCCCCGTCTCTTCGTGCAACGTCAGCGATTCGCGCAGTGGCTCGTTGCGACTGCGATACACGTACACCGGCGCGCCGCGTTCGCTGATGGGGCGCAGCGCGATATCGGCATAACCGATCATCGCGGCGGGTTTGATTTCTTTGACGATAGGCGCGCCCGGCGTGCGCGCCATCAGGAACATCAACCCGGTGTGCGCAAACGCGACCGCTGTCTTGGACATCAGTTTGGCCGACGGCTTGTCCTCGCCGTGCGTGTACGGGATGTTGAGCCCCATTCCGCCAGTGCCGGTCGTGCCGATTTTCAGATACAGCCGCGTGCCGACCTGTGTCATCGCGCGCAGAATCAAGGTGACGTGGCGAATCAACTGCGGCACTGCTTGCGAAAGGACAAGCACTTCGAACGCGCTCTCCGCCTCCGCGCGCAGTTTGGCCAGGTCGCCCGTGGGCGCGGCGTTCAACGCGTCGAGGTGCGCGGCGAGCGCGTCTATCTTTTGCCGGGCGATGACCGACGCTGAGTACACGTCCTGATAACTGATCGCGGTCGCCGTGTTGATGCTGTCCACGACGACGTCCGGTTTGTATTCGCGAATCACTTGCGCCAGACGCGAGCGCGCGTACGCGTCATCGAGATCGCCGAGCAAGTCATCGAAGAGCGCGGCGCGGTGCTGGCGACTGGCGAGGAGCGCGGCGCGCGTCTCTTCTGTGAAATCGGAGCGGACGAACATATCGCCCCACACGCCGACGAACGCGACATCCGGGAATTCCTTTTCGAGTGGAGTGATGACGTCGCGAACTTCGTGCTGATACAACGAGGCGATGACGATTTTTGGGGGGCGGATCTCGCGGGCGATCTGGCGCGCGATTTGCGCGCCGACCAACCCCGCGCCACCGAGGAGGAGGATAGTTTTGTCAGACATCGTTGTCCTAGGGAAAAAAGTGTACGTTCACTGATTCTCCCGCAGGTTCTGATTCGACGTGTCTCCGCGAGCCAAGGACTCGCGCAACGCGGCTGCGTCTGGTTCATCGAGAGCGAACCCTGCGGGAGGCTGAGCGGCTAAAAAGTCTACTTGCCGATCCGTTTCGAAGACCTTGAGCGCGCTCGCGCCGCCGTCCATCACCGGCGCGTTCGCAAAGTATTCGAACTCAAAGCGTGTGCGCGCACCGACGCCTAGCCCCGGAATCGGGAGCAAGCGCGCGGTCAGCGGCTTGTTCAACTTGACCGCGAGCGTCGCCAGGTCTAGCAGAATCGCCGCGAGCGTGTCCGCGCCGATGTCGCCCGGGAGTGGAATCGTGTCGAGCCCGGTGCCGCAGACGGCGGAGTAGAGCAGCAAACTGTGTACGGTGAACAGGGACGCGCGCGCAGCGAGAGTTGTGTCCTCTAGCACCGGCAACATCAAGCCGGAGAAACCCGCGCGCGGGAACCGCGCGCGATTCAGCGAGTCCGTGGCGAACGCCGCCGCGAAGAGTGTGCCATGCTCGCCGAATTTCGCCCCGCTCAATTGCTCCAGCGCGTTGCCGATGCTACGCGAGGCTTGGGGGTACGGCGCGAACGAAAAATCAATCCCGACGAATCGAAACGCGTAGCGCGCCGCCAGTTCGCTCGCGAGGCGCGCGAGTGTCTCTCCCGCGCTTTCGATCGCACCGACGAGCCGCGCGCGCGCTTCGCCGAGATTGTGCGCGCGATCGAACGCGTCCACCGCAAGCGGTGCGGCTTCGGTGGCGAGCGCGAATGCCGGGGTGCCCCCGTCGTGATACGCGACTGGGAAAAAGGGCGAGTGCGGTGGGCAGTTCGCCAGTGCGGCAAAGCGCAAATTTCCAAAGCCCGCGGGCGTCGCCGCGGCGATTTGCCGGATGACGCGCGCGGCAGTCGCAATCGCTCGCAGGTTGATGTGCGTGCGCCCGGCAATGTGCGCGGCGGCAAAGATATGCTCCGTCTCGGCGATCGCGGCGGCAAGTGCTTCGACGAGCGGGTGTTCGCTGGGCAGCGCGCCGAGCGAGGCATAGTCAATGCCGTTGGCTTGGCACGCGGCTTGCAGATCGCGCGCGAACCGCGGCAGGTCGCGCGGCGCGAGATCAAGAGTGGGCTGGGTCGCGACGCGCACAGTTTGAATCGGAAAACCGGCGCGGGTGAATTCCACGCGCGCCGCGCGCCCCAAGTCGCCCAAGGCGCGTAGATCGGTTCCGCGAACGGAATCAGTGAGGGCGAGGAAGCCGGTGAGCGAGCGAATGTTCATCACGGTCCAAAGAGCCAGTCGAATAGGTCTTGCCACGCCGATTTTGCCGGCGTTGGCGTGGGCGTTGGTGACGCGTGGCTGACGATCGGTAGGGTGGCAGGAGTTTTCAACGTCACCACCAGGGTTTCCCCTTCGCGCACCCAGCCGTACCCGCGCATTTCCGATTCGGCGTAGGCGGGGCTTTGGACCTCTTTTTTCTTTTCTTCGAGTGCGGTGCGGGTCGCGCGCGCGTTCGCCACATCGGACTCGAGTTGCCTTTCCATTTGGGTCAGTCGCAGGTTGGTCACGACGCGCTGACTCAAGTCCCATGCGAAGAAGAGCGTGAGTGCGACTAAGACGACGATTGCCACTCGAAACGGCATTCGCGACATGGTGTGACTTCCTTTCGCATCATCATTTTCGTGACGACCTGGACTTTGGCAAGTTTCATAAGTGGGGAACGCCATAGCACCCTGCAACGGCGTACGAATGGAAAGCCCCCTCCCATCGCGCGCCGCCCCGCCGTTGTCGTGGGGCGTGTGTTCGCTGGCGTTCTATTTGTTCGTCTTGACGACATGGGCGCGAAGCCAAGCAGTGAAATCGTCACGTTCCAATTCTCCAGAAGCGACTTGCAGTATGATTTGCTCTTGCTCGTCCACTGATGCGTCAATTTCATAGCCGTTCAGGACAAGGAAAGTTTCCATCGCGGCATGACCAGTGCGCCTGTTGCCATCTACAAAGGGGTGATTCTTGATGAGGGAAAAACCCAACGCCGATGCTTTTTCGACAAGCGTAGGGTAGAGTTCCTAACCGCCAAACGACATGCGTGGTTACGCCAATGCTGATTCTAACGCGCCCGAGTCGCGAATACCCCGCGAACCACCCGACTGTGCGATGATTCGATGATACAGTTCAAGCACTTCACCGAGAGTGAGGTAGCGCATTACGCCAACCGTTCATAGAGTGCGGCATTTTTCTTAAGAACATAGTCTACCGCACGCTGGAACGCGTCTGCTGGTCGTGTGAGCAGGTCTTCGATACTCACGCGTACCAGTTCTTCTGGTGACACCTTCAGTTTAGAAGCGGTTTCCTTCAATTCCTGTAGGCGCTCATCTGGAAGCGTAATCGTGATAGTAGTCATATCAACCTCCACCTGCAAGTATACCACAGAAAACAACGGAATGTCAGCAAACGCCGTAGCACCACGCAACGGCGGAGGAATTGGAAGTAGATTCCAGATGC
>DYLA01000010.1:28558-30280 GCA_020722265.1 Anaerolinea sp. | reverse complement strand
CTGCCGCGCGCGCGCCGCTCGCCGTGTGCGTCACCGATTTCGCGATTTCGTAATCCACGAGCACGCGCCCCTTGTAACCGAGCGTGATGCGGTCCCAGCCGCTCGGCTCGCCGATGATGCAAAACGCGGGCGCGTACTGTGTCAGCGCGTAGCGCGCGCCTTTCGACGTGGCGCACTCTTCCTCGACCGCGCCGATGATGACGAAGCGCATGCCTTTCCGCGCGCCCACGCGCGCGCACGCGGCGACGAACGTCGCGAGGCAACCTTTCGCGTCCACCGCGCCGCGCCCGTACAATTTGCCCTCTTCGATGCGCGGCTCGATGTAACCGTGAAACGTATCAATGTGTCCGAGCAACACAATGTCGCGCGTGCCGCTCCCAAGAATTCCCACCGCGTTCCCTGCCTCGTCCACGAACGCGCGAAAACCGAGCGCGTTCATTTGCGCGACGAGGTACTCGGACGCGGCGCGTTCTTGGGTGGAGGGGCTGTAGATTTGGACGAGACCGTGCAAAAGTTCAGTGGGATTCATTTTCCAATTCTCCCACCGCCGCTAAAATCTCCCCAAATAAATCGTCAGAGATGCGGAACTCGTCACTTTGCATTGCATCCATCAACGGACGCACAGCAGGAATTAACTTTCTATGCTTCGCGCGCAAGAGCAAGCCCAGACAACCGATGATCGAAATTTCCAATGATTGCGCCAAGCGCCGTGCAGCAAGATCGTCAATGACCAACTCCGTCGCTTTCATCTCCAATGCCAGCGCAATCGCTTCGCGCTCGCCTGCGCCCAAACGCGATCCAGCAATCCGCGATGCCAGTGGTTGCGTCAGCAATCGTTCTTCAACCCAATCAGGCAGTTGCCTTGAACTGAATACCTCGTGACGTACTGCAGGTGGAATATACGAACGCCCCAGTAGCGCGCGCAAAAGATCTAAACGCCCTATGCGCTCAAAGACAATGAACGGACTCGAATTGGCAACGTAGAGCGCGTCGCTCACCCCTGCCTCCGCGCGGCTTTGATCTCGTCTCGAAGTTCTTGTTGATCCAGATCAAAGAATGGAATGCCCACGCGCGAGGCATAACGAACGAACTCAAAGCGCGCCATCCCGAGCAATTCCGCCGCTTTGCCGCTGGAAATTTCTCGACGGCGATACATTTCGAGAACGAGATACTCTTTCAACTTGTCTTCGGGTCGCCCGACGTGATGCAAGAGATCAACCAACTCACGATCTACTTCCATCGTCACGGTGCTCATCCTTCACCTTCCTTTGCATCGCTCAACACGCACTCGATCTGATCCGCCACCACATCCAAATCGCTTTTCTCGATCACGAGCGGCGGCAGCAAGCGCAGCACATTCAACCCCGCCGGCAGCGCGAGCACACCGCGCTCCATCAGCGCGTGCAGGTACGGTGTCACTTTTTGCTTCAACTCGACGCCGATCATCAAGCCCAGCCCGCGCACTTCGCGAATCAACGGCGATTCGATGCGTTCGAGCCGCCCCTTCATATACGCGCCAAGTTCTGCCGCGCGTCCCGCGAGATTCTCCTTTTCCATGTAGCCGATTGCCGCAACGCCTGCCGCGCACGCGAGCGGATTGCCGCCAAACGTCGAGCCGTGAATCATCGGCTCTAACTTTTTCACGCGCTCGCCGATCATCACCGCGCCCATTGGCAAGCCGCCCGCGATTGATTTTGCGGCGCAGACGAAATCGCCTTCGAT
>DYLA01000010.1:0-28458 GCA_020722265.1 Anaerolinea sp. | reverse complement strand
ATCTGCGCGAGTTTCTCTTCGATGGCCGCGCGCTTGTCGTTGTAGAAAATTTCGGTGAGTGCGATGAGCGTGCGCGCTTGTTCCGCAATCGCTTCCGCGACGACGGGGTTCGCGTGTCCAATGTTCGCCGTGCCTTGGCCGCCGACGCAATCAATGTACTCGCGTCCGTTCTCGTCCCAGACGTGCGCGCCCCTGCCGCGCACGATCGCGAGCGGTCGCTTGCTGCTCACACCCGAAGTGTATTGCGATTCGATTTCGATGATGTTCACGTCAGCCCCACTTCGATTTCAGATCGTAGATTTTAGATTGCAAGCGTACCATCTGAAATTATTCGATCACCGTCCCGTGACCTTGCAGTGCACGCTGAATCGGCTGCTCGACGCGCCCGTCGGCAAAAATCACTTGACGCACACCCCGCGCGAGCGCTTCACTCGCGCCCAGCACTTTTTTCTTCATCCGTCCTTCCGCGAAATCAAGCGTCGCTTCGACGCGAGGCTTGTCAATGTGCGCGATCAAAGATGATTCGTCCGGAAAATTTCTCAGCAGCCCAGGCACATTCGTCAGGATGATGAGTTGCTCCGCACCGAGCGCACCCGCGAGCATCGCCGCGGCGCGGTCGCCGTCAATGTTGATCGCGTCGCCATGATCACTGATCGCCAGCGGCGCGATGACTGGGACATAACCGCGTTCGAGCAGTGTGCGCAGTAAATCGGCGTTCACTTTGTCCACGCGCCCGGTGTAATCGTCGCGCAAAATTCTTTGCCGACCATTCTCGACGATGCGAATCGCGTCCTTGCGTGTGCCTTCGAGCAAACGTCCATCTATGCCGCTCAACCCCAGCGCGTTAACGCCAAGTTTTTGCAGACGTTCGACGAGAAACGTGTTGACCTTGCCACACGCCGCCATCACAAAGACTTCGAGTGTATCGCGATCGGTATAGCGCGATGTGAATCCTTGCGGCGATGTGACGTGCCGCGCGGGACGTCCCAGTTTTTCGCCGAGCGCGTCGGCTTCTTTGCCTGTGCCATGCATCACGACGATGGGTTTGCCCGCGTGCGTCCACGCGGCGATGTCCGCGCAAATGTAGTCGAGGCGGATGCCGCGCGAGCCGCCGATTTTAATTACGATCATAAATCCACACGACCTCGTCGAGCCAAGTTTGATAAAATCGTTTTTGCTGTTGCAGCGCTTCCCATTCTTCTTGCGTGTACACTAGCACATCGGCTGGCACCGGCAATTCGGTTGTATCCCATTCAGCCGCGCGTCGTTCGAACGAGGCGGAGGCGTGATCCACGATCACGATCAAATCGAGATCACTCCCCACTCCCCAATCGCCGCGCGCATACGAACCAAAGTAGCCGATGCGACGCACGTGGGTGCGGACGCGCGCGAGACGCTCCGCCCATTGGCGCGCCGCGTGGTCAACGATCTGGGTGTTGGGCCATTTGAGTACGGACGAACTCAACGATCTCACGGGCATAGCGAATCGCCTCCTCACTGTGCAACGGATCGTAACTCCCCAATCAAATCGGGTGTAATCCTGGAAACTCCAGCCCCGCGCGCTCGTCGAACCCGCACATCACGTTCATCGCTTGCACCGCACTGCCTGCCGCCCCCTTCATCAAGTTGTCAATCGCGCAGAGCGCGACCGCGCGTCCCGTCGCTTCGTCAACTTGGAAACCGACATCCGCGTAATTCGAGCCCGCCAAAATCTTTGGGTCGGGATAACGATGGATGCCGGTTTTGTCCTTCACGATGCGCACGAACGACTCAGCGCGATAGGTCGCGCGATACGCGCGCCACAAGTCTTTTTCCGCTGTCTCGGGTTTCAAAAAACAATGCGCCGTCGCCAACACGCCGCGCACCATTTCGATGGAGGTGATCGAAAGATAGACGTTCGTCAGACCAAGTTCTTGTTCCACCTCGCCGGTGTGCCGATGCCCCACCGCCGCGAACGTTCGCACCGCGCCGCTCCGTTCGGGATGATGGGATGCGAGTGATGGCGCGTTGCCGCCTTCGCTAGAGCCAACCTTGATGTCAACGATGATCTCGCGCGATGGGTCGAGCAGATTCGCCCGCACGAGCGGCAACAGCGCGAGGATGGATGCGGTCGCGTTGCAACCGACGCCGCTGATGTACTGGGCGTTGCGGATGGCGTCGCGATGCAATTCGGGCAAGCCGTAAACGAATTTGCCGAGCCAACTCGGCGCGCGGTGCGCGGCGCCGTACCATTTCTGGTACGCGTGCAAATTGCGCAGGCGAAAATCGGCTGACAAGTCCACGAGGCGCGGTGCCAGCGCTGCAAACTGTTCGATGCGCTTTTGCGCCTCACCATGGGGTAACGCAAGAAACAGAACATCGCATGGTTGTAATTGCTCCGGCGTGGTGAATTGAATCTTGGTGCGTCCGCGTAAATTCGGATGCACGTTGTAGAGATATTCGCCCACGTGCGCTTCCGAAGTCACTTGGGCGAGTTCGGCGTGTGGATGCGCCAGCAAAAGGCGCGCCACTTCGCCGCCCGCGTAACCCGAGCCACCGATGATGGATACTTTGATCATTCGTCTGGCGTCCTTGGTCTTTCGTTACGTTTTTTCGCAGAACTCACTCACCACATCGTACAACACGCGCGCTCCAAACATCAAGTTATCAATCGAGAGGCGTTCGTTGTGCCCATGCACCGTGTCCAGTTCTTCCATCGGCGCGAGCATCGGGCAAAAGCCGTAGACACGCGTACCGAGTTTGGTGACGTGCCGCGCGTCCGTCGCGCCGACGACGAGATACGGCAACACGGGCGCATCGGGCACGTGCCGCGCCATCACGCGCGCGATCGTCTCGAAGAGCGGCGTGCGATGGTCC
Source organism: Anaerolinea sp. (assembly GCA_020722265.1). GTDB lineage: Bacteria > Chloroflexota > Anaerolineae > UBA4142 > UBA4142 > DYLA01. Next base: position 25,602 of record DYLA01000010.1, on the reverse strand, counting down.
GCCTCGCGTCCTGGCGTGTGGTCTTGAAATTCGATCTCGACCGCGTGGCCCAGGATCGGACGTAACTCGCCCAGCAAATCATCCGCGGTGAAACCGGGGAGCAAGCGCGCGTCGCACTTGGCTTCGGCGACCGAGGGGATGACGTTGATCTTCGTTCCCGCGTTCAGCATCGTCGGGGTGACCGTGTTGTGCAACATCGCGTAGATCATTGAGCGCATACTCGCGTCAATCGGCAGGCGTTGCATCACCGCGTCGTATTGCTTGGGATCGAGGAGCGCGGCGAGTTGCGCCGCGTACGGTTGCCCCAGTTTCGCGGCGACGCCGTCGAAGAATACGCGCACCGTCGGTGTGACGTGCAGTGGGAATTTTGCCGCGCCGATTTTTTGGATCGCGTCGGCGAGTTTTAGCACCGCGTTATCCGCGTGGGGTTGGGACGCGTGTCCTGATCTGCCGCGCGTGCGCATCGCAAAACGTGCAGTGCCTTTTTCGCCCGTTTGGCACGTGAAAAACTTGTGCCCCCAAAATTCTATCCCGAAACCCCCACCCTCGTTGATGGCGTACTCGGCGCGAATCAAATCGGGATGATGCTGTACGAGCCAGCCCGCGCCCAGTTTGCCGCCGGCTTCCTCGTCCGCGTTGCCCATAAAAATCACGTCGCGCGCCAGCGACTGGCTCTCGCGCTTGAGCCACAGCATCACCATCAGTTCCATCGTGGCCAGTTGCTTGGTGTCGAGTGCGCCGCGCCCCCAGAGGTAGCCGTTCACGATCTTGCCATCGAACGGCGGATGCGTCCACTTGTCTGGTTCCGCCGGCACCACGTCGAGATGCGCCATCATCAAGAAGGGGGCGGCGCGTCCATCGCCTTTCAAGCGCGCGATGATGTTGCCGCGACCGGGCGCAGATTCTAAAACGATGGGTTCGATCCCTTCGCGTTTGAATACGCCAGCGAGATATTCTGCTGCGCGTGTTTCGTTGCCCGGCGGATTGGTCGTATCAATTCGAATCAGGTCTTGCAGATAGGAGGTTGTTTCGGCGCGAATGGATTCGTAGTTGTGTGTCATATGCTTGTATGTCCACGTGGTGAACGATGCGCTAGTCACCCACTGCTCACTGCATCCGCTTCGCCGCGGCGACTGCTTTTTGTGCGCCTTCCTCCAGTGTCTCCGCTGTCATCATATTCGCATCCGCCAGAATCCTGCGTCCCTCTTCCGCATTCGTGCCGACGATGCGCGCGACCATCGGTACACGGGTCTTGATACCTTTCAATCCTTCTACGACTCCCCGCGCGACTTCGTCGCCGCGCGTGATGCCGCCAAAGATGTTGAACAGCACGCACTTGACGTTTGGATCGGAGAGAATGATTTCCAGCGCGGTCTTGACCTTGTCCGCTTTGGCGCCGCCGCCGATGTCGAGAAAGTTCGCCGGCGCGCCGCCGTAGAATTTGATCACGTCCATCGTCGCCATTGCCAGCCCCGCGCCGTTCACCATACAACCGATGTCGCCATCGAGTTTGACGTACGACAAGCCTGCGTTGCGCGCGCGTTGTTCTTCGGACGATTCTTCGTCAATGTCACGCAGTTGTTCCAAATCGGGATGCCGATACAGTGCGTTATCGTCCAATACGATCTTGCCATCCGCCGCGATCAACTTGTTCTCCGCTGTCACCGCGAGGGGGTTGATTTCTGCCAGCGTAGCGTCGGTCGCGACAAACGCGCGATACAGTCCCGTGGCGATTGCGGTGAAATCGCGCACGAGCGTTTTGTCAATGCCGAGGGCGAACGCGAGTGCACGCGCTTGATACTCCAACAAGCCGTACGCCGAATCAATTTTGATGCGCACGATCTTTTCGGGCGTTGTCCGCGCAACCTCTTCGATCTCCATTCCCCCTGCTGCCGAGCCTATCATCGTGGCGCATTTTGCGGCGCGATCTACGACCACGCCCAGATAAATTTCCTTCGCGATGTGGATCGCCTCGTCCACCAACACCTTGCGCACCGGCAAGCCCTTGATCTTCATCGCTAGAATTTGATCGGCAAGTTGCTCCGCTTCGTCCGGATCGTTGGCGACCTTGATGCCGCCTGCTTTGCCGCGTCCGCCCACCAACACTTGGGATTTGATGACGACGCGTTTGTTCAACTGCGCGGCAATCTGCCGCGCCTCATCTGCGTTCGAGGCGACTTTGCCGTTTGGAATCGGCACCCCGTACTGGGCGAAAATCGCTTTGGATTGATACTCGTGTAACTTCACCTTGCCCTCGTTTCGATTTGGGATTAGAATCTACTTACATTATAGCCGCGTACCTGTAAAAATTCAAGGCTTACGCGCGCGGCGCGGCGAGCGCAACGCCCGCGCGCCACGCAAACCCAATCCCCAACCCCGTGATCATCACGTATTGAACCGCGTGCGCGCCCAGCGCGACGCTTGCCGCAAGCGTCGGATCCACCGCGAGGGTCGAGAGGGCGAACACGCCCGCGGCTTCGTACGGTCCCAACCCGCCTGGCGCGGCGGGAATCATAATCCCCAAGTTGATGATGCCCGTTAGCAAGGGCGCGGCAGCCACGCGCCGCGTCACATCGGGCAGCGCGCCGAACGCGCTCAGCATGGCGAAATACGCGAGCGCGTCGAGCAACCAAACGCCCAGCGACCACGCGCCAATCACCGTCACATTTCCCGCTGACGCGAGCGCGCGCAAGCCGCCGACGAACGCCTCCAACAAGTTCTCGCTGCGCGCGGCGAGCGCGCGCGGCAGAATGCGCGTGCCGAAACGCAGAATCGTCAGCGCAAGGTCTTGGCGCGCCAGCAAGAGCAACAAGCCCACCAGCGCGCCGCCGAACAAAAGCGTTGCGAACACCATCAGCGTTTGCGCGCCGGCCGGCAAGTCCAAATGCAAGGTGAGGAACGCACTGAACGCCAGGGTCAGAAACACGACGACCATCACCCCGTCCGCCACGCGTTCCGCGACGACGGTCGCCAGCGCGGTGGTCTTGGGCAGATTTTCGCGCACGCCCAGCAGATACGCGCGCGCCAGTTCGCCCGGGCGACCAGGGAGCAAATTGTTGAGCGCAAAGCCGATGATGAGCACCGGGAAGAGACGCGCGAGCGAAATGGTTTTAGTGGGCGCGAGGAATATCTGCCAGCGCGCGGTGCGCAAGCCGTACCCACTCAACCAACACAACGCGGCGAACGCCACCCAACGATAATCGGCGGAGACGAACGTGGACGCGAGTTTTTCCCATTCCACGCGGTAGAGCGCGAGCGCGAGAAAGAGCGCGGTGATGGCGAAAGAGACGAGGAGGGTAAAGAGGCGGTGTGGCTTCAAGGGCGTAGGGCGGGTGACGAGTGGCAGGCGCGGGTGTTTGCAGGCCTCACCCGCCGCCCGTCACTCCTCACGGCTTGCTGAACACCATGACGCGATGATTCCCCGAATCGGCGACGTACAAATCGCCTTGCGCGTCGAACGCGAGTCCAGTCGGTAGGTTGAACGACGACAAATCGGCGCCGCGCATTCCAAAGACCGCCAGCAGTTTGCCGTCGTTGGAGAATTTCAACACGCGCGACATTTCGGGATCGGTAGCCAACACGTTGCCTGCCGCGTCCACCGCGAGGTACGGCTTGTTCACCACCGATTGGCTTTCCCACGCGGAAACGGTCCACTGCGCGACGAAATTGAAATTCGCATCGAACTTTTGGATGCGCAAGTTCCATGTGTCGGCGACGAAAATATTTCCCTGCGCGTCCAGGGCGATGCCGACGGGTTCCAGAAACTTGCCATTCTCCGCGCCCACACCGCCGTACTGCGCCAACGGCGCGCCGTCGGGTGAGAATTTGAGCACGCGCTTGTTGCCGGTGTCGGTGACGAGCAAATTGCCCTGCGCGTCGATCGCGATAGCGCGCGGTCCGTAGAACAGCAAGGGATCCACTTGGGCGACGCCGCGCGTATCGCCGTTCGTTCCCCACATCGTCAGGAATTTTCCGTTCGCATCGAATTTTTGAATGCGATGATTCCACGTATCGGCGACGTAGACGTTGCCCGCTGGGTCCACGGCAATGCCCCACGGCTGATTGAACGTGCCCGGTGGCGCGCTGTTATCGGGACTGCGCGCGCCCCACGCGAGCAAGAATTCGCCGTTCGCACTGAATTTTTGGATGCGGTGATTGTCCGAATCCACCACGTAGAAATTGCCTTGCGCATCGAACGCGAGGTTGCGCGGGAATTCGAATTGCCCATTCTCTCTGCCGGGTGTGCCGATCACGCGCGCTGCGGTCAGTGACGTGAATTTCTTTTCGTACTCGTCTTCGACGAGCGGTTGCGGCGCTAGGTGTCCATAGTTCCACAAGATCGCGGCGATATCTTTGCGCAGGTAGAATGAAAAGTTGTGAACGTAGGGCCACTGACTCGTGCTTTCGCGATACTGGTGGTAGAACCAGGTGTTGAACAGATCGCTCCGCTGCTGCGGATCGCGCAGATAGTCGAGGACCCGTTGCAGGGTCAAGTCCTTGTACCCTTCGAGGGGCCACCAGATCAGTTTGTAGCGTCGCCGCACGTACTTGTTGCCCAGAAAGGGCTTGACCGCGTCTTCGTTCTTGTCACCGACGATGACGACCGGCGCGTCGAATGGCGCGTTGGGGCTCGCCCCGTAGAAAAATGCGTTGCGATAATTACGCAAGTACCACACAAAGGGCCACGACGAATCGTCGTCGTAGGCGACTTTGATCTTGCCATTGTCGCACTGAATCGTTTGCGTTTTGGTGACGTTGACCTGCGCGCACAATCGCCGCGAGAGTTCTTCGATCTCTTCCATCGCGGTCACGTCGTCATGCGACCCTTGCGCGTAGATGATCGTTTCGGTGGCAGCGTCCGGGGAGATGTACACCGCCATCCACGCAAAGCGAATCGTCAGCGCGGCAAGGAGGAGGACTGTCGTTACGGCAGCGATGCGCGCGATTTCGTTCGGCGCAAAGCGTCGTCCAAAGTAGATGAGCGCGGGCAGAGCGAAAAAGAGCAGCAGCGCGAGCGAAACGATGAACGCGTTCGTCGCGCTCAACTGCTCCAAGCCGACGCCTTGAAACGGCGCCGCGCCGAAGAGCAGCGCGGCTAGCAGCACCAGCGCGAGCGGAATCAGCAGCGCGAACCAATGCGCGCCGCGCGCGATCAGCGCGCGCCAGTCCGCGTCGAGCAACTGGTCGAGTGCCCAGCCAGCGACGAAGGCGAGCGGAATCGTCAGGTGCATCGTGAGCCAGGGCATTTTTTCACCTGCCCAACTGAAGATGACGAGGACGCCGACCGTCCACGTGAAGAGGAAGGTCGTGAACGCGCTCGCCGGTTTCTCGCGATCGTACGTAGCGAAGAAGACGAGCGGGAGCAAGCCGGCAAGGAAGACGAACACAAGTTGATCGAGCACGCGGCTGGTCGGCTGGTCAGCCTGTTGTATACCTGCGACGAACGCGCGCACGCCGACGTAGTAGATGATCGCCCAGAGAATCCAGACGAGGATGACGACTAGGCGCGCGGGACGGTAGCGCATCCAGTACCAGAGCATTGCCGCGAGGCCGACCAAGTACGGCAGTACTTCGTACATCGGCAGTGTGACGAGCAAGTAGTAATAGCCCGGCTGTCCACCGCGCTGAACCTCTTGCTGCGATAGCCAGTAGCCGAGTGAGCCGAGCAAGCCGGTGAAGAAACCACCGCCGTTCGTAAAGACGGTCGTGAAAAAGACGATGAAGATGGGCCAAAAGAGCATCGCGCTGATCGCCCAGACGCGCGCGTTCCACCACAATCCCAACAGGGCGGCGAGGCAAATCACCGCCGCCGTGAGTGTGATGACGCGCAGCGCGACATCCAGCTGCGATTGCGCGATCTGGGTCAGGACGTTGAGGTCGGTAAAAGCGGTGGTCGGAAAGAAATCGGCGTTGAACGCGGCTTTCCAGAGCGCGTTCAAAACATAGATGAGCGTTGGCGTGAGGAGTGGCAGCGCCAAGGTGCCAAAAATCATCGCGAGATTGAAACTGGGGATGGCGCGCCAATCGTCCTCCAGCGCTTTGCCTCGCAAAGACCATAGCGCGCGCTGCGCGACGAACAAGCCGAAAAAGGGGATGCCGACGACACCGGCAAGGAGCGCGAGCACAGCGTCGTTCATCTTGACGCGCGGGCGCAAGTATTCGAACGTGAAATGCGCTGTGAGAAAGATCGCAAAGACAGCGACGAAAATGAAGGTCGTCTCCATCGCAGTAAACGAGAACGCGAGCAGCGCCGCACTAGCGATGAGCCAGGTCTCTTGGCGTTCATCCCAGTACTTCCAGATCGCCAGCGCGATCAGCACGGTAAAGAGTTCGACGTAGACATCGTGCCGGTTAAAGCGCGAATAGTACAGCACCGCCGGCGAAATCAGCAGCATCGCCGCGGTCGCAAGGGCGCCCTTGCGCCCCAGCCACTTGCGGAAGAAATACGGCAGCGCGACCAGAACGATGCCAAAGAGGGCGTTCGGCAAACGCGCGGTCGTATCGTTATCACCGAAGAGGAAGAAGACGAACGCGGTCGCGTGGTACAGGAGCGGACCATGATAGATCGGGTTGTGCTGATAGCCACGCCCGGTGTACAGATTCCACGCCCAATCCGTGTGGATCGCTTCGTCGTGATTCCACGCCCGATACGAGAGATCCCACACGCGCGTCAGAATCGCCGCGACGATGAGCCCGATTAACAACGCGTGTTCCCAATCGAGTTTCACGAGGGCGTGTAGGGGCGTATCGAGAAAATTCCGACGTTCCGAAGTTGATTCCATAGGTGTTCCTTGTCACAATGAGCGTTGGACGTCTTATTCTGCGGCCGGTATCCACAACACCACATCGGCGTACTCTACGGCGCCGACATCACGGAAGAGCAACCCGCGCAACAGCCCCGGCACGGTCGTCGCGCCGGGCGCGCTCTCCAACCGATACCGCTGACCGACCCAGCCTTCGGCAGGGGCGGGCGCGTGCGACGGCAAGAGCAAGGCATCCACGCCTTCCGCGACGACCGGGCGCGCCGCGACACGCATATTCAAGTCGCGCAAGACCCAAGCGATGATGGGGCTGAGTGATTCATCGGCGACGACGTTGAGCGTGTGCGCATCTCCCGCGCGCCAGAGTGAAAGCTCGCGCACATCGCGCACCAGATCGCGCACATTCGGCGATGCCGCGCGCGCGACGAGCGGCTCGAAGGGATTGAGCGCGCCGGCGAAATTCAGCATCGCACTCTGGCGCACCGTCCAGAGTGACAAGAGCGTCAGCAGCAGCGCCAAGCCGAGATTCCCCGCGCGCGTCCACCCAAGTGTCGTGACCGCGAGGAACGCGATGACGGCAATCGCCACCGCGATCGTGAGGGCAAGGAGGATACTACTCGCTTGCGGGATTTCCATCGCTATGGCTTGGATCGCGAACACACTGCCGCGCGTGACAAACTCGGCGAGCAGGATGTAAACGAACGCTGCGAGCGCGCACGCGAGCACAAAGATCGGCGCTTCTTGCCACAACAGCGTCGGCAGGTTGATCTCACGCATCACGCGCTCGACCCAGAGACCGATGTACCACGCGGCGAGCAGGGTCAGCGGAACAACCAGCGCGACGACGCGCGCCGGCGATTTGTCGCTGCCAATCGAGTACGCCGCGAGCGCGACGATTACCCAGAACGCCAAGAACGCCAGCGGAATTTGCTCGCCATCCCTTGGCGCAGTGAACGCGAGTTGAATCAGCGCGGCGACGCCAAGAAAAAGTGGAATCGGCTCGTAAAGGACGAGCAAGTGCAAGGGGTCGAGCCACAGCGTGCCGGGGCGTAAGCCGTCGAGCCACGCGCCGAAGAGTGCGAACGCTGCGCCCAGTCCGTCGCGGCGCAGCAGGAACACGGTCGCCACGCCGACGAAGGCGATGACGAACAACGCGACCGACGATTTGCGCTGGTCGCGCTCTGCAGGAGGATGGACGAACGCGGCAAATGTGCCCATCCAGCCGAAGCGCGCGGCGAGGAGAAAGAGCGCAACGGCAAGCGCAACCGTCCACCCTTCGGGCGCGGCGATGAGCGCGAGCGCGGCAAAGAGGGCGGCGAGTTCCAGATCGCGCCTGCCGGGTGCACACAGATGTCGCCACGCGAAGGTGAGCGCGACGGACGCGCACGTGACGGCGATGAGTGCGCCGTTGACATTGCGCGAGAAAAAGAGGAGCGACGGCGCAAAAGCAAAGATCGCGCTGGCGATGAGCGCGCCGGCGCGTCCGAGTTCGCGGCGCAAGAGCGCGGGCAGCAGGACAAGCGCGCTGCCGAAGAGCGCGGGCAAAAAGCGCGCGGTCGCATCACTCGCGCCAAAGAGGGTGAAGAGGAGGGCGTTCCCAGCGAAGAGAAACGGACTGCCGGTGAACGCGTCCGGGATGCCGCGCGCGAAATGCCACGACGCGAGCGCCTGCCGCGCCTCGTCGCCGGCAAGCGGAAAATCGGCAGCGACGAACAGGCGCACCAAGAGCGCGGCGAACGCGAGCGCGGCGTACAGTGCGGCTTCCATCGTCCACGCCGGCAGAACGGCTTCGTTCCGGAGCGATTCTGGCGAGTCGTGTGCAAGTTCGGTGATCGTCATTTCATCGCAGCGCGTAGATTCGTGTGTCGTCTTCCTCGAACGCCAGAGACATTACCTTGCCGAATTTCTCGATCTGTGGCTTGGCGAGACTGTAGCGTTCGCGTTCGAAGCGTCCGACGACGACGAAGTTTATAGCATACTTGTCGAGCAAAGTCAAAAGTTCTTGGGCATCCAGCGTTTGGTAGATGCGCGCCACGTCCGCCGCGCGGTCAATCCCCGCCGCGTCGTCCTTGAACAACTTGGTGTTGCCGCGCCACTGCGATTCGTGTCCTCCCCAGCCCAGCACGGTGGGCAAGCCGGTCGCCATCGAAATACGATTGCCGTACGAATACTCATCGCCGGGCGCTTCCAGTGTCACCGCGCCGCGCGGCGCGTGCGCGCGCAGCCACTGGATCGCGGCGTAATCGCCGGGATTGAACTCGCGAATCCAGGCGATTCCGTCGAGCGTCGGCGCGCGGCGGAACGCGTCGGCGCGATTCGGAATCGCCAGGGCTGGGTAGAGCAGACTCGCGCCAAGCAGTACGGCGAGCGCGCCCAGCCACACGCCGCGCGCAATGCCACGGAGCGTTTGGGAGAGATGAAAGACCGCGCACATCGCGGCAATCGAAAACAGGGTCCACGCCTGGAAATAGAACTTGAAGACCGTGTTCATTCGTGTCCAGAACTGATCGCGCAGGTAGACGAACTCGACGCTGAAGGTGAGCAAGAAACCGGTGAGCGCGAGCAGCAACACGAACGTCGTGTGGACATCGGCGAGAGACGCGCGCAGCAAGACAGCCATCACCGCGAGCAAGATGATCAAGAGAAGGAATAAGAACGGATCGCTCCACAGCGGACGAAAGTACGCGTCCATCAGACTCGCCAGCAGATTCTCCCGTGCGCCAGGGATGACCCCCTGCGCTTGCTCGCGCAAACTCGGAACGAGCGCGACCAAGCCGAGCGCCAAGCCGGCGACGGCGAGCGGAAACGCCAGCGCGGCGGTAAAAGGTGGCAGCAGGCGGTTCAGCCAATCGGGTGCGCGCATCTCGCGATGTTCCCACACCAGGCGCGCGAGGAACGCGCCGAGAACGAAGACGAACAAGCCGAACATCATCAGGTACTGATGCAAGCGCGTCTTGACAAAAAGCACCGGCAGGATGCCGCCCGCCTGCGACTGAAAGCCGATGAAGAACGGCAGGTACAGCGCGACACTCGCCGCGCCGAGGGCGAGGACAAAGATCGCGAGATCGCGCGTCGCGCGCGCGTCCCAGCCGGCGCGTACACGCGCGAGCGCGAACGCCGCGACGAGGATAAAGCCATAGGGGAGAATGTCCCAGGAGTTGAGGAAGAAGAGTCCACCCAGAATCAAAGGCCCAAGTGCCAGGTCAAGGCTCAAAACCTGGAACTTGCTTGGAACTTGCTTGAGGAGGTTGAGCGCGACGGCGAGCGCGAGCAGCGCGAACGGGAGCGCCAGTACGTGCGGATGCATATCGCCAAGCAGGAAACTGAACTGTGGAAATTCGTCAATCACCTCCTGCGTCATCCCTTGCGCTACGTCATGAATCACGCGCGACGCGCGCCACCACCACCAATTGTCGGTCGGAATGAACGTGTTCGTGATCGGCGCGGTGGTCAATCCTTTGATGTCGAGCCACTGCCAGAATTCCCACGCGCCCATCCCGCGCGTGTGCAGCACTTCGAACAACCCTTCGAGATTGCCGATGAGGAGCAGCAGCACGGGAGCGAAGAGAGCGAACAGGAGGGCTTGGGTGTTGCGCGTGGCGACGCGCGACTCACGAATGAGATTGTACGCCAACCCGAACGCGCCGGTCGCGGCGAGCGCGAACAGGAGCGCGATCATCAGGTTGAACGCGACCTCCGACGCGACGCCGCTGAGCAGCGTCAGCATCGCGGCGATGAGGTAGCCCAAGTAATAGTAACTGATGGCATACCCGGACAGCCACGGGTCGAGCGGCGGAAAACGCTCGCTTTGCAACACGCCGTTGAGAAACGCAAACTCCATCGGCTTTTCGGTCGCGGTGATCTCCGGCATATATGCGCGCACAAGTGTCCACGCGAAGAACGCGAGCGTGAAGACGAGTTCGGTGGCGAGGACGCTGGATTTGTTTTCGCGCAACCACTCGACGAGCGACTGCCGGCCGCTGACTGCTGACGGCACCGCGTCGCCCATCGTCGGCCGCGTGCCGAACCACCACGCCAGCGCGGCAACGCCGACCGCGACGAGTGCGATCGCGCCGCGCGTGTTCGTGAGAAACCCTAATGTCGTGAGGAGCCAAAAGGGATACGCGATCAGTAGCAAGCCGAGCGGCTTGGTGAACGCGTATCCGCGATCAGGCAGGTGGCGGAAAAAGCGGAATGTGATCGGCAAGACCGCGAGACCGATCAGTTCGGTCAAGAGCCACCAGGTCAAGACTGGAAACATTGGACACTCTACTCCGTCGGTTCCAACCGCTCGCCGCGTGGCACCCGCGTCAAGCCGAACGCAATCGCCCCGCGCGGCAGCGGCGCAATCGGTACAGGTCCGAACGCGTCGAGGTTGAGAATGTTCGTCGCCACGACCGTCGAGTTGCGCGATTGCTCGAACGCCTCGTTCGCGCTGATCGTGCACTGCCACTTGTTGTTTTGGAAACTGACGACCGAACCACCGATCCAGTACGGGTACTTGCACGGTGTATTCGTTTTGAACTCGATGGTGCCGACGTTATCCGCGAGCAAATTGCCAAGCGAAAAGGTGATCTCAAAGCAATTCTCCGACGCGCCCGCGCAATAGTTGCCGATGAACCGATTGTAATTGCTAGTCAAGCCGCGATCGCCGCTGATGTAGAAACAATTGCCGCTCAACTCGCAAAAGTTGTTGACGATGATATTCGCCTGACACCCCAGACAGACCCAGCCCGACGTCTCGCAGCCGGTCTTGAAGGTTTTGCCGTCCGGCGTCGTGCAGCCGTGATTGATGCGGCTCAACACGTTCCCGACAAAGTACCCTTCGATGCTGCCGACGTTGTACGAACCCCACGCGGCGAGATCGGTGAGTTGGTTGTCAATGATGTTGTTGGCGCGCCCGTTCACCGTAGCGATGCCGATGGCGCCGCCGCGTACCGTGACACCACGAATCGTCGAGTTCGAACCCTTGAGCAGGATCCCGCCGCCGTACGACAGCCCGCCGTGCAAAGTCGTCGTCGTCGGACGCGTCGGAAAGATGCACTCGTCGTACAGACACATCCACGCGCCCGTGTCGCGCGGGTCGGTGCGCGCCTGAATCGTCACTCCTTCGACCCAGTTGTTCGAGCCCTCGATCGTCAACGCGAATTGCCGCCCGTTGCTCGTGATGACGGACGAGCGCGCGTCGTCGCCGTAGAGTGCAATGTTACTGCCGACGATGCGCAGTGGCGGGTACGTTTCGCCCGGGCAAAGTTTGATGCTCTGCCCGAGCACGGCTGGGATTTGATTCGCGTGCGTGCATACGGCTGGTTTGGGTGGGACGAGGATCCGCAGCGATGCCGCGCCGGAATTCGGCGGAAAGTTCACGGCGAGGTACGTGCGTCCGCTTTCGGTGATGAGCGTGCTCGATGCCTTCGGTTTGACTTCCAAGACCTGCGCGGCGGCGGTTACGCCCTCGCCGCCGATTTCGATTTTGTAAAAGATCGGTCGGCTAGAGCGATTCTCGACGAAGACGTGGTAGGTGCCGGGCGCGCCGCGAAATCCTCCCGACCACGCGAGGTTGAACTCGCGACTGGGCGTCCCGATGCCGGCGGGTGTTGGGTTTTCGCCGCGATTCTTGAGCGCGTCGTACTTGGCGGGATCGTAAATCGCCAACAGCGTGTCTGCCGGATCGGACGTATTCAAACCGATTTTGATTGCCGAGCCGTCGCCGCGATAGTCAAAGCGATAGTCATCGCGCGCGCCGGGCGCGAGTTCTGTCCACGGGACTTGGGCGAACGCGCTGGCAGAAAGCGCCGCCGCGCCGATAATCGCCCCAGCGATTGCGATAGATATTCGTCTCATCGTCCTTGCCACCAATCTTTGCGCGAGCGTGGATCCATAAAACTCCCGGTGTCTCGAATCGCTGCGCCAAGTTCATCGTTCATCGCGCGTCCGATGCCTTGGCCGGCATAGAGCGCGGGCAATTGCGTGCGCCCCGCCGCGTTCCACGATTGATAGAGCGCGAGCAGGTTTGGCTCGACGCAGATGTTTTCGATGTGCAGAGTGTAACCATAGACCACGTGATCCTCGCGTGTGTATTTCAACGTGATGCGGTTCGTCGCCGCGTACAATACCATCACCTGGAATCCATCCGGCAGCCAACCGATGTCGTACCCCGCGCGGGGGACGCGGATGATCTCGCCGGGTGTCACCGCGAAACCGGCGAGCGTCACCTCCCAATCGGAAAGCAACTCGCCGCGACAATTGCAGTTCCAGTCCCAATCGTACACGCGGTACACCGCCGCGAAAGTCGGCGTGCGATTGTCGCTGAACAAGCCGGGTAACTGTGGTGCGTTCGGGTCGGCGTGTCCGGGGTAATCCACCAGCCCCAAATAGGCGTTCGTCGGGACATAGCCGCGCAGCGCGAGATTCTTGTCTGGATCGTTCTCCGCTGGCGGATCGGTTACCGGCGGAATCGGCGCGACGGTGTTGTAGGTTTCGCCCGGGATCGGTGCGCAACTCGGCGCGCGCGCAACGATCGGCAGGTAGAGCGAGTACGTGACGGTGTTGGTCGCGCGCAACTCGCTGCGCGCGCTCGCGCCCCCAGCGATCTGGGTGCGCGCCTCGACGCGAGCCGCGTCCGTCCGCGCGAGGATGAGCGCGAGCGCGGCCAGGCAACCCATTAGCGCGACAAGCCCTCTCATCGTTCGATCTCGAAAATCTTGACGCGCGGGTTTTCGTAGACGAGTTTCAACTGCCCGGCGCGCGCCATCGCGTCGAATTTCTCCAACCCCGCCGCGTCGTAGAACGCGCGCTCGACCTCGCCGACGTAGATGTACGAGACGCCAAAGCGCGCGAGGATTTGTAACGCTTCCGCCGCATCGCGCGTATCGTAAATCCTCCGCACAGCCTCCTGTCGCCGGTCTATGATCGCACCATCAATGATCGAGCGCTGCTGTTTCTGGTGCCAGTCCCAACCGATCACCGTCGGCAGTCCGGTAAAGACCGAAACGCGCGACGCCCAGTGATACAACGGCGCGTTCCCCTCCAGAATCACCGGCGAACCGACGATGTTCGCGCGCAGCCACTCGAACGATTGCCGCTCGAATTCGAGGTGCATCTCATAGTCGCGATCCTGATACACCGCTGTTCGCAGAAAATCCATCCCGTTCAATCCCGCCGGCGTTCCAAAGACGAACCGATCCGTCACCTTGGCGCGCGTCGCGGTGATCGGATACAGCAAGCCGATGAAAACGAGCGCGGCCAAGGTGATCCACCACGCGACCGCGAGCCCGCCGACCGCCGACCGCCGCCTACCGCTTTCTTGCGATTGGCGGTTGGCTCGCGTCAACGACGCTAGCCCGGCGGCAGCGGCAATCGCGAAAAAGACCCACACCGGCAGATAGAACTTGAAGACGGTGTTCATCCGCCCGATGTCGCCTTTGTAGACGATCAGTTCGACGAGCATCGTCATCGCCAGACCGCCGGCGATGAGCATGACGACAAAGCGCCGCGCCGGGTCGAGTTCGGGACGCAAGAACAGAATCGCTGCGAGCACCAGCAGTGGGAACGCGACCGCGAACGCGGCGACCTCCGCAACAACGAACGCGATTTCGAGGACGAGCAAGGCAAGGACGATGAGCGGCATCCACGTGAACAGGGCCTCGCGTCGCTCTGGCGTATCGAAGGTTTGCCGCGCCAAGAAGGTCACGATGACGAACAGAAAGATGCCATGCACAATCAGGTATGCGGGGATATCGGTGCGGGTGCCCTTCCACAATTCGATGTTCAGGTACGCCGTCGCGAAATGGCTGACGAAGGGTTGGAAGAGGAGGCTGCTCAAAACGAAAATGCCGAGCGCGCGCCACGCGACCGCCAAGAGACCGCCCCAATCAATCGTCCGCCGCCGCGCGTACTCGCCGATGATGATGGCACCCGCCAGCGCGGCGAGGTAGGTGAGGTAATCGGCAAAGTTGATGGCGCGCAGCGCGCCGAGCACCCACCCCGCGACGACCACCTCGACGACGTCAAGCGACGAGACCGGGAGACGCGAGAGAAACGGCAGGCGCGCCGCGTCGTCTCGTTCGCGCAGCGCCAAGTTGAGCGCGAGACCAAGTGTGAGGAGCGTGAACGGCAACGCCATCAGGTGCGCATGCAAATCGGCGTAGAGGAAGGTGAAGAACGGGAACTCGTTGATCGTGTTTTCGGGAATGATGCGCGTCGCGTTCCAGTACCAGTTTCCAACGGCGACTTGGAACGGTTGACGCTCCACCAGCACGCGCCAGATTCCCACGCCGATGCTGAGCGCACTGTCGAGTGGAGAACCTTGGGCGTCGCCGCCGCCGATTCGCAGAAAGGTCTGTCCGATGAGGACGATTTGCCCTAGATTGCCGATGACCGCGACAAAGATCGCTCCCAAGCACGCTCCCAAGCACGCTCCCAAGCACGCGAACACCCATCGTAAGTTCAAGGTTGCCGATTCAGAATCAGATGGGGCGGAAATAAACCTGGCACTCAAGTTGAACACCACACTGAACGCGCCCAACGCAGTCAGCGCAAAGTACATCGGCAACAGCAAGTTGTACGCCACTTCGGGGACGATGCCGGTCAGGCGAATCAACGTCGCGTTGATGACCTGCCCAAAGTAGTAATAATTGAGATAGCCGCCCGCGAACCAAGGGTCGTACGGCGGGAACCACGTGGACTTGATCACCGCGTTCAGATGCGCGAAATCCATCGGCTTTTCGCCGCCGAACCACTGGTGCCACAAATCCGGGTTGCCGTAACGAATCAACAAAAACGCAACGAAGAACGCCAGGAAGAGCGATTCTTCGACGAGTACGGTCGCACGCTGCGCGCGCAAGAACGCGATGATCTCGCGCCCGCGCCGCCACGCGACGAGTGCGCTAGCGAGCGCGACGAGCGCGAGCACGAGCGCGATGCTCGCGCGGCTGAACGGCAGAACGTGAACGCTTGCCAGCCACCACGCGCCCCACGCCGGCAGCAGGATGCCAATCGCTTTGGCAAAGATATAGCCGCGATCGGCAAGCGCGCGAAAGATCACGAACGCGAGCGGAAACGCCAGCCCGCCGAGCAGTTCGATCAGCGCGAGCCAAACGATCACCGGCACCCGATTTGCCCAATCGTTCGGATCGAAAATCTCCGCCCAGGTGCCACCGCGTTCCTGCGCCGCGCGTTCCGTGGGCGTGAGCAAAAGTGCGGTGGGCGCTTGGGTCGCCTCGCGGGGCCAAAAGCGATACACCTCCGTCAAGTCAACGCTGTTGAGCAAGCGCGCGGTGTGATCGTGCGAATAGCGCGGTGTCTTTTTGAAAATCAAAACCTTCGGATGGTCGTACACGGTGAACGCTTCTTCCGCGTCGTCGTCGTTGATTTCGATGCCGAATAGTTGCGGCCGCGAAGTGAATTCGCCCACCTTATCGAATCCGAGTGCGCCGTTGAATAGCCACGCATAGTACTTGACCGTCATCGGGTAGCGCATCGGCAGGCGCGCAATCGAACCGTACAGACGGTTGGAGGAGAGGATGATGTAATCGGCTTCGTCGAGCCACTGGATCGCCTGGGCGCGTTTTTCCGGCGTGTCCTCGTCGTACCAATGCATTTCGCCATCGCCGGGCGAAGAGGAGAGCGAGCGATACGTTCCGCCGAACGGGTCTTGGCCGTCAACCCGCAGCGGCAGCGGGTCATCCCAGTGTTCGTTCGCCAGTACCGCGCCGCGCGGCACGTTCTCGAAGATCCAACGCGAGGCGACGACGCGCGAGACCGGGCGCGTGTAAATCGTCGTGAACGCGCCCGCCCAGAAGAGGGTGTAGCCGATGACGCCGAGCGCAAGGGTTCCAATCGCGACGCGGCGGAGATGACCGCCGATTACCGATGGCTGACCACTGCGGTCTGCCGTCGTGCGATCCCACAGCGTCACCAAGCACCAACCTGCGAGCAGGGCGAGGAACGGATAAATCTGCAAAAAGTACCGCATCGTCTTGACCCACTGCTGCCCGGTGTACGCGAACGTGACGCCGACCCAGACGACAATGAGCAAGTGCTGCCACTCGCGGTACCGTACCAAGCGATACAGCGCGAGCGCGAATCCCGCCCATGCCGCAAGTCCCAGCGGCAAGCCGAGTCCCCACAACACCATATTTTCGAGAGGGAAGAGGTACGGTGTGCGATTCGTCCACTGATGACCCGGCGGATAATCCTGTCTCCCCGCGACCAGTTCGCTGATGTAGGTCATATTGTCCGCGAATTTGGTGTTGACCCCGCCTGCCCACGCCAGCGCGAAATCGAACCCCGCGTTCACGATGCCGCGACTGAAATCGAACTTGGGCAGCGCCGGCGAAAAGAAATGCGGTCCGTTCGCGGCATAGGGCTGAGCGACGCGAAAGACAATCAAGGCGACGAATGCCGCGCCAACGAGTCCACTGAACGCGCGCGTCGTCGCCAGCGTTAAGGCATCGCCGAACGATGCCGCCGCGCCGCGCCATCCTACCGAAATCGAAAGCGGTCCCACTGTGCGCTCGGTTACGGAAGTCGTCAGCGATTCCGGCGTGTCTGCTGGCGCACGCGCGGCGATCGCCGCGCGGTACGCGCGCAACGCGGCGGCCGCGACCAACACCGCCGCGAACGGCGCGATGTTAATGCGCCCAGCCAGAGCAAGCCCGAACGCCGCCCCTGCCCACACGAACGCGCGTCCGCGCGGGCTCTCGGTAATGTCCAGCGCGTACCAGAACGCGATCAGAATCGGAACGTTGGTGAACGTGTCTACCGTGAAAAAGTGCGACTGCTGAATATCGAGCACCGAGGCGGCGAGAAAGAGCGCGCCAAGGAGCGCGACGCGCGCATCGTACATTCGCCGCCCGATGAAAAAGACGAGCAGCACAGTGGCAAGATCGAAGAGCGCGGAGAGGACGCGCCCGACGAGGTAGATCTCGCCATAGCCGGTCTGGCTCAATAGTTCGCCCACCGCGCGGACGATGAAAATCGGAAACGTGCCGTAGACGAACAAGCCAAAGTCGTGGTTGTACGGATTGAGCGGCGAGCAAGCCGTATCGAAATAGCCCCCCCAATGGGTGCAGCCTGTTGGGGGATTTCGCAGCCGTTCACTCGCGCCCGGCAGTTGGAGCGCGGAGGTGACCATCGTGAGAAAGCGTTCGTCGGGATGCAGGTGCTGGTCTTCGTCCCAGTCCACGCCGCTCAAACGCAAGACCGCGCCCAGAATGAGGATGAGCGCGAGCAATAGGGCAACGACCCAGCCGCGCGCGTCGCCCGTTGAGCGATTTGGTTTGGGGTGTTGGGTGAGTTCGGTCTGTAAGAGAGGATCGGTCATTGAAAATTACTGTGAGCCCAATGGTTCTGGCGGTGCGATACTCCCCGGCACATACAGGGCATAGAAATCATGTCCCGGCGTGCGCGCCCGAAAGATACGCGTTTGTGCGTTCGGGAAAATCTCTTTGAGCCGCGCCAGATTCGCGTGGTCGTTCAAGTTGAGAATGTAAAGTTTGTTCGCGCCATCGCGCGCGTGAGCGCGCGCGTCCTCCGCCTGCGGCAAGGTCTGCTCCCAATCCAATCGTTGCAAGTGGATCGCTACGTTGCGCGTGTCAACCCAGTGCGGATAGAGCAGAATCCATGCGTGTTCCACGTCGCCGACGCTTTCGGCAAAGCCGCGAATGACGGACGCCACCTCGGACGAGTTCCACGCGAGGCGGCGATAGGTTTGATCAAAATCGCGGAAATAACGCAAGTAGTTCGTCCGCGCGCACACGAGCAGCAAGAAAACAATCACGCCGATGCCGGCGACCTTGCTCCACATCGAATCGTTCAGCGATTGCCGCAGCGCGCGCGCGGCGTACGCCAGCGGCAGCGCGACGAGAATAAAGACGAAAGGAATCGCGCCGCCCGCGCGGACGATGCTTGGATTTTCGTTCGGAAACGCGAGGCTGAGCGCGGTGGGCAGCAGCATCGTCCCCACGCCGAGCAGGACGAACGCGTACGCTTTCTCGCGCGCAATCGTCAGACGGTACAGCGCGTACGCGACGCCGAGAACGAACAAGCCGCCGGCGACGTAATCGAGCGCGGGGTCACCGGGAACCGAATTGGGCCACGCCATATCGCCGACCCAGTTGAACATGAGGGCGGCGTTGACCAGATTGCCCGCGAGAATGGTCGCGGGATGATCGGTCAGGGGCTGCTCCACATCCAGAAGGCGCGTCCACGTTCGATACCAGAAATCGCCCGGAAACTCGGTGGCATAGCGCGCCAGCGGCATCAGCACGACGACCATCAGGGCGAACATCAACGCGCTGTTGATTGCCAGCGCGCGCGCCGCGTGCCACGAGCTTCGGTGCGTGATCAACCAGAGCGCGAGAAACAGCGCCACCAGAATCGGCACGACGCGAAACGCGCTATAACCGTACAATCCGATGCCGAGCCACAAGCCGGTCATCAAAAAGTCATTGCGGCGTTGATGTTTGAGGGCGCGGAACAAAAAGAACATCGCCGGCACAACCAAGACCGGCGCGAACGGGAAACGTAACCCCATCCGCGCGATCGTCATCTCCCAGCGGCTGATCGCGATGAAGGCAGCGGCCAGCAGTGCCACGTCGTCGTCGAACAGTTCGCGCGCGAACAGAAAGGTGAGCGGAACGACCAGCACGCCCATCAGCGCGGTGATGAGTTTGAGCGACATATGATCGAGGGGATGCCCGGTCAAGCCGATGAACGCGGCGGTGAGATAGAATTGCAGCGGCTCGCGCCCGGTGTTGCGCGTGAAGAAAATCGGACGCCAGTCGTGCGTCACCAGATCGTTCACGTCGAGCAACTTTTCCGCGTGGTCGCTGTCCATTTCCGCCGGCACGCCGTCGAGGTTGTGGTAGCAGGAGAAGATCGCGACGAGCACGATGCCAGCCAAGACCCACGCGCGCGGCGTCAGCCGGATTGCGCGCGCGGCGGCGATGCGTTCGCGCAGCCACACGCCCCAGTCGTTCCAATTCTTCTCCGGCTCCCAGAACGCGTACAAGAACGCGACGATGCTCGCCCCCCAGGCGAGGACATTGTCGGAGGTGAACGCGTTGCCGCTGGAAGAAAGAAAGGTGAGGAGAGCGAGTATCGCCGCGCTCGCGATCCACCCTTTCGACCAGCGACGCGTGGGGGAAGGCGCGGCGGATGTCTCGTCGAGGCGGGTGGTTACCGCGATCGGAGCGAGCCGGAGCGCGATGATCCACGCGGCGAGCGCGACCGCAAAGAGCGCGAGCGCGGTTGCATCGGCTTGGCGATACAAGTGCGCGTACTGCGCGAGTCCGGCGAGGAGAATCGCTCCGATGGCAAGTGTGGGTTGGCGAAATGAATGTGTTCCTTTCATTCCCGTTCGCACACGAAAAAGAGATCCGCCCCTTCGCGCGGCGGCGGTTCGTCGTAGTATCGTCGCAGCAGCGGCTCGATGAGAACGAAATTCGCGCGATGCGGCGCAACGATCCAACGTCCCAGCCATTTCTTGTACAGCAGCGTCGGCGCGGAGTAGTAATGCGCGAGGTCGAACACGTGCGAGGCGTGGCGCGAAAAGTACGCGCGCCAATCCCGCACGGCGAACCCATTGCGCGCGAGCCGCGCCATCCACGTCGCCGGCGCGTCGGTGTGATAGTGCTGCGAGATGCGGTTGAAGAAATTTTCATACCGCCGCGCCATTCCCGGCAGATGGAGCGCGCGAAAGAAATCGGCAAAGAAGAGAAACTCGGCAAAGTGATGCGATGGCGTCGTGAAAACGAAAACACCGCCCGGTCGCAAAACGCGATGTGTTTCGCGCAGTGTGGCGTCCACGTCCGGAATGTGCTCTAGCACCGAGTTGCTCAAGACCGTCGCGAACGCGCCATCAGGGAACGGCAACGCGCTGCCGTCTGCCACTTGTAGTTCGCGGTGCATCCCGCGCCGCGCGGCTTCGGCGATCGCGCGCGGCGATGGGTCAACGCCGGCGTCGAGCGGCGTGGTAAACGCGGCTTGGGCGAAATGTCCATCGCCGCAGCCAAGGTCAAGAATCGGGCGCGGCAGGTCGAGCGCGGCCATCTGGCGCGCTTCGACCGCGCGCAAGAGAGCGCGGAACGCGGGCACCGCGATGAGATGTTCGACGAGATAATCGCGCGACCTAGTCATCTCAATTCCTCGAACAGCGCTTCGTACGCCTGGACGGTGCGTTCCAGCGAAAACAGTGCTTCGATTGCGTGACGCGGGCGCACGTACTGGGCGCGATTTTGTGCCACGCGCACGATGGCCTCGGCGAGCGCGCGCGCGTCCTTGATCGGTACGGTTTCGCCCATCCCCGTCACGCGCACCGGCTCGCGCACTCCCGGCAGATTCGATGCCACGACGGGACAGCCGCTCAACATCGCTTCGATTTGCACCAAGCCGAACGATTCGGTCGAGTTGATGCTTGGTACAGTGAGCACGTCGCACGCGCCAAAAAAGTTTCCCATCGCTGGATTCGGCAAAGGTCCCAGAAATTCCAGATACTCGCGGTGCTGTTGAATCAGCGGCTGCAGTCGCTGCCACACATTTTCGCCGATGACGTTTTCATATTCGCCGGCGAGCAGGTACTTGACGTTCGGAATCTTTTCGCGCACGAAGGGAATCGAGCGGACGAGATAGTTGACTCCCTTTTCTTCCGCAAAGCGCGCGGCAAAGCCGATGACGACGCAGCCCTCGGCGCGGTAATTGCGCTTGAGCGCGGCAACCGCGTCCGGGTCGGGCGGCGGCATAATGACCGGCGGGTAGATCACTTGGATTTTGCCGGCGAACTGGGAGAGGAGGGGCGAGTGGCGCGCGTAGTCGTCGGTGTAGGCGACGATGCGATCGGCAAAGGTGCCGGCGATCCAGTTGGAGGCAAAGACCGCGCGATCGATCGCGCGATTCAGCAAGCCCGGCGGTAGTTGCAAATCGCAGTGGTACGTGAGCACGACTGGGCGGCGCGCGAGGAATCGTCCGATGAACGCGAGGGGTCCTCCCTCCGCTTGCGGCAAGTGAACGCTAACGACATCGTGCGCGCGCATCAGTGCGCCGGCGCGCGAAAGCAAGCCAGGCATAATGCTCCCCTTGCTCAAGCGAAAGAGGACGGGATGGCGCAAGACGGTGACACCATCGAGCGTCTCGCGGTATGCCAGATCGCGGCGATAGTGTGACGTCAGCACGGTGACGCGATGACCGCGCGCGGCGAGCGCCTGCGCGAGTCGCTCGACGTAGATGGTGAGTCCGCTAATGTGGGGGCGATAGTAGGTGAGCGCGATCAGTATTTTCAAGGAATCCATTACTCGAACAGATTGCGGTTTTCAACCACCCACCGATATAATTTTTCCACTCCTTCTGCCACACCGATTTTGGGTTCCCAATCCAGTTCGCGTTTGGCTTTGGAAATATCGTACACGCAAACGCGCTGGTCGCCGGGCCGCCAATCGCCGTAGGTGACCGGGATTTTTCGTCCGAGGAGTTTTTCGAGCATGGGCGCGAATTCGGTCCAGACGGAAATCGTGTTGCGCGCACCCCCGCCGATGTTGTACACTTGGCCGGCGACGCGCTCGATGCGCGCGGTCGCCGCGTCGTACGCATCGAGCAGATCGTCAATGAAGAGCATATCGCGCACCTGCTTGCCGTCGCCGTAGATCGCGATGGGCTTGCCGGTGACGGCGGCGATGATGAACCACGCGAGCCAGCCTTGGTCTTCCACGCCGAATTGGCGATAGCCGTAGATGGCCGATTGCCGGAAGACGACAGTGGGCAAGCCGTAGATGCGGAAGTAATCGCGCGTGTATTGATCCGCACAGCCCTTGCTGACGCCGTAGGGGGAGTGAAAATCCAAGGGACGTTCTTCCGAAAAGCCGTTGGGCAAATCGCGGTAGGCGTACCGCGTGGCGTGTTCGACAATCGCCACATCGTCCATCGCGCCGTACACTTTGTTCGTCGAAGCGAAAAGAACGATGGGGTGGCGTCCCGATGCGCGCGCGGCTTCGAGGACGTTGAAGGTGCCGAGCGCGTTGATCTCGAAATCGGTGCGCGGGTCGGTGACGGAGGTGGTGACGGCCACTTGGGCGGCGAAATGGTAGATGGCGTCGGCCGCGCGCGCGGCGTCGGCGACGGCGCGTGCGTCGCGCACGTCCGCGCGAATCAACTCGAACTTGGCACTGTGCCGGGCGCGCAGCCATGCGGCGTTCTTCTCCGCGCCGCGCCGCGATAAATCGTCGAACGCGATGACGCGCTCGCCGCGCGCGAGCAAGCGATCCACCCAATTGCAACCGATGAAACCACAACCGCCGGTAACTAGATTTGTCTTCAACCCGAGTCTCCTCTAATCAGGATGGTGCCCACGCGCGTTCACTCTCTGGCTTAGCGTTTGCAGTTGCTGGTACGTCAAGCCCTCGTGCCACATCGAGTAGAGACCGAGCGCGATCAGCCAGAGGTACGTGAACGCGTGCATGACGACCGCGTAACTGAGCGCGGCGGCTTTGTCCACGCCGAATACACTCGCCAGCGTGAGTTGCGCGACGTAATGAAATACGCCGATGTAGCCGGGCGAGGAGGGGACGACGACGACGAGCGACGTGACCACCATCACGAGGAATGCGGCTTGCATCGGCAGGATGAGATGCGTGGCGTACATCACGAGCCAGTACAACACGCCGCCGGTGATCCAGACGAAGAGCGACCACAACATCACGCCAATAATCGGTCGCGGCGAACGCAGAATCGCAAAGCCATCAATCACCGATGCGAGCGCGCCCCACAGGCGTGGATGTTGCAACAGCGGAATCGGCGCGGTGAGCCGGCGCAGCCAGCGCAAGCCGCGCTCCTTTTGGAACGAAATCGCCAGCAGAAAGACGATGCCGGCGATGCCGGTCGCGGCGACTCCCAGCGCGCCCTGCCGCGCCAGATCGGGAATGTTCGGGACGAAGAACGCGGTGACGCCAAGCAACAGCACGACAGTCAAGCCATCGTTCAGTCGTTCGACGATGACGGTGGAGAGGGCGCGCCCTTTGCTCACGTGGTCAATTTCGCCGATGAGGTAGGCGCGTACAATGTCGCCGAGTCGCGCGGGGAGGAGGTTGCTCAAGAAATAGCCGATGTTGAGGGCGTGGAAGGTCTTGGCCCAGCGTGGCTTTTCTGGCGCAAAGAGCAATTGCCAGCGGAAGACGCGCCCGGCGTAACTGATCAAGAACATGGCTGCCGCAGGGATGCTCCACAGCCAATCAATATTTCGCAGCGCCTCGATGAGTTGATCAAACTGGATGCCTTGAAACGCAAAATAGAGACAGACCGCGCTCAGACCGAGTCCAATCCAAAAGCGAGCCGATTTTAGCATGTGATTCCTTCGATGCGGGCGTTGACAACGCGGGCTATTTTAGCATCAAGTAGGCGGATTGGCAAAAATCAACGCGCGACGGCTCATGTTCGGGGGTTGTCGTCATTTTCGGGAGAGAGGCAGGGGAAGTCTACGCGGTACTCACCACATTTCGATGGTGTAATCGGCGATGATCGCATCCAAGCGGCTGCGCTCGATGTTGTCTATCACTTTTTCCAACAACCCGTGCGCGTACTGCGCGTCCGATGAGACGCAGACCATCGCGATAGTCGCGTGCTGCCACGAATCGTGCGCGTCCACCTCGGCGATGGAGACGTTGAACGATTGGCGCACGCGCGCCACCAGCGACTTGACGACCTGTCGCTTGTCTTTGAGCGAATGACTCGCTGGAATTTCGAGTTCGAGTGTGCAAACGCCGATGACCATAGGGGATGAATGACGATGCGAAGCAAAAGGTTTCACTGGATTGACGCGATCGAGCAAGCGCGGCTCACCCGTGCCCAAACACGTACAGAATCGCGACGATGCTCAACCCCCACGCCAGCACCGCGCCGAAGAGCCACTTGTCCCGCAGAATCATTTCCTCCGGACTGCCGCCCTCGCCCTTGATGTGCACCAGATACAGCAAGCGAAAGACGACGTAGAGCGCGAACGGAATCGTCAGCATCATGGCGTGGTTCGCCGGCAGATTCGGCGCGGAGAAAGTGTAGAGGGAGTACGCCATCACGAACGATGCCGTCGTCACGGCGATCATCTGATCGAGCACTTCGGGCGTGTACTCCTTCAAGATGAGCCGATGATTCATCGCGTTCTCTTCGAGCAGGACGAGTTCGTGCCGCCGCTTGCTGAATCCGATGAAGAGGGCGAGCAGCACGGTGCAAACGTACAGCCACGGCGACGCCGGCACGTGAATCGCCACCGCCCCCGCGAGCGCGCGCAGCACCAAACCGGCTGCCAGCGTGAACACGTCAATGATGACCAGATGCTTCAGGACGTACGAGTACATCAGCATCAATCCAAAGTAAATCACTGCGACGATGCCGAACCACCCGTCGAGCCGGAAGGACGCGGGGAGCGCGACGCTCAGCAGAACGATGATCGCGCCCACGGCTGCCGCGCGGGAGAGCGCACCGGCAGCAAGGGGACGAAAACGTTTACGCGGATGCTGGCGATCCTTCTCGATGTCCACCAGATCATTGAGGAGATAGATCGCGCCGGAGATAAGACAAAAGAGTGCGAAACCTACCGTCGCTTTCGTCAGCAGCACCCACATCTCCGGTGAGAAGGGGCGCCAGTACTCGCGCAGCGTGAACGCAAAGGGAATGTAGATCATCAAGTTCTTGATCCACTGGCGCGGACGCATCGTTTTCAGCAGATTCAGCAGCAAGGGTTCCTCCCAATGCCAAATATGATACTCGGAATCACTGCAAAGTCAATTATCCAGAGAAATTAAGCACGGCATGTGCAAAGTCGCATCGCTGTCATTCCGAGCGAAGCGAGGAATCT
>DYLA01000200.1 GCA_020722265.1 Anaerolinea sp. | reverse complement strand
TCGCCATGAAAAATGATTTTCACCACCAGACATGAAAATCTATTTTCAGATCAGTATCATCTCAATAAAAGGGGGAAAGTGGGGTGTTTTTGGCGGGCTCTCGCCCATCCCCCCACCCTGGCATCCCCCAATTTGGGGGAGGGGAGCACACCAGCACAAAAGTGTAAACCTATTTCCAGTGGGAAATGAGCCATCCCATTATTTTTTTAACTCTTTTTCCTTCGCCGCCTGGAGTTCTTGCTCGATTTCCGCGGACAGGGGGGCTTTTTTCCACTTGAGCGTGACTTCGTAGTTGGCTTCCATTCCGGCTTTGCCAACCGCGAACAGGTTGTTGCCAAATTCGCCGGTGGCTTTTAGCCCAAATTTGACCTCGACTTCATCCGCCTGGACCTCGTGCAGTTTTTTGCGGATTTGCAGGGCAGAGACGCGGACAGAATCAAGCGCGGCATCGAAACTGGTTTTGGCTTGTTCAATTTTGTCGCCCAGCCCGGCACGGGTTACGCCGCCTTCGGGGGACAGGGTTTCAACCAGCAGTTCGGAGCCGTCTTCAAGAATGTAGCGCAGGTATTGGGGCATGGGGGTTCTCCATTCAAAATGTTGGGTTGCCCGGCTCCAGGCTCTTGAGGAACAGGGCGGGGTGACAGATTTTTTCGTACAGGTTGAAGTAGGGTTTGCTCATTTTTAATTTTTTTAAGCGGCAAGGGGGCAGGCCCCCCTGCACCCCCCGCTTCAGAACAGCAGAAGCACAGGGGTCAGAAATTCAGGACTAAGGGGAGCCCCCTACGGGGATGAACGGGCGCACCGAAAACCCAGGACGATGCCCCTGACATCGGGGGTATTCCTGTTACGGTCGGAGACACGCAGGACGTTAGGAAGGTCGTACCACGAGCCGCCGCGCACCACGCGATATGTCATTCCATAATCTGAATTTTCGATGGTATTGCCAGGATAGGCATCATACCAATCATTGGTCCACTCCCAAACATTGCCAGCCATGTCGTACAGACCGTAGCCGTTGGGCGGGTAACTGCCAACCGGAGAGGTGTCTGCGTAGCCATCGTTGATGGTTTTGCTTTTCCAATCGTAGGAGCAGTTTGTATCGCAGAAATTGGCTTGCCCGTCTTCAAAAACATCCCCCCAGGGGTAGTCCTGGCTTTCCAACCCGCCGCGCGCGGCGTATTCCCACTCGGCTTCGCTTGGCAGGCGCGCCCCGCGCCAGGAACAGTAGGTGGTGGCGTCGTACCAACTGACATAAATCACCGGGTAGTTGTTATAAAAAGAGTCGTTGTAATAGCGCAAGCGCTCATAACTGTAATCACTTTCGGGCGGACCACAAACCCCGGCTTCGACACAGGCGCGGTATTGAGCGTTGGTCACTTCGTAGATGTCCAGATCGAATTCAGCCAAGGTAACTGCGTGGATAGGAGATTCTGTTTGCCAAAGGGGCATCGCAAAATCACAGTCAGCCTGATCGTCGTATTTTTTGCATTCAGCCAGCACCACCTGCGGGTCGCTGCCCATCTGGAAGGTTCCGCCGGGGATGCGTACCATTTTGGTGCCGCTGGCATCCTGGAAAGGTTGAACCGGGGATGCGTGCGGCCAACCATTCTGCAGGCGGAGCAGGTGTCCGCGCAGGTCGGCGCCGTAGTTTTGGGCAATAAATGTGCCGCTGACCCCGACAATCAGCGTGAGAATGACAGCAACCGCAATGGTAATTCTCTGATTGCGCCGTGTTGTCGGCCAGTTTTGCTTGAGCCAGCGTTGGTCAAAAACCCGCGCATAAATCGGATTGCGCAAGACCAGGGCTTCGCCTTCGCGGCGGAGGATGCCAGCCAGTTTCAGGTGCATTTTGGGGATGGCCTGCTCTTCATCCTTGATTTTGCGGCCCTTATGGAGGTCGCGCAGCAGTTGCAGGACGGTCAGTTTGTAGCGTTCCGGCGCGCGCAGAGTCAGCATGTCGCGCACAAAACCCAGGTTGGTGTCTTGTTTGCTCTTTTCGCCAAAGAAGGTTTGTTCGACCACTTCGGCAACGGCGGCTTCGTCCCAGGCGGTTTGGTTTCTTTCGAGCAGGGTGCGGCACAGGCGCTGGGTCAGGTAGGGGTGGCCGCCCGTCCAGGAGAGAACGAGTTTGAGCGTTTCAACTTTGGATTCTTCGGGGCTGGTAATTGGGGATTGGGGATTGGTAATTCGCAACTCGCAATTTGCGAAGCCTTCCGCCAGGGGCAGGGCTTGCTCAAGGGTGAAGTCGGTCAGGTCAATGCGGGCGCCAATGTTGAAGGGGGTGCGCTGCGGGTCGCGAATCAGGTCGCCGGGGGTGGCGACGCCGAGCAGGACGAAGGACAGGCGTTTGTAAGCCGGGTCGGTGCTGCGGGCGTTGTAGCAGGCGCGGATGGCGGCGAAGAAGTCATCCGAGAAGGGCAGGGAAAGGGTGGTATCAATTTCGTCAATAAAAATCACCAGCGGCTCGCTCAGGGCTTCGAGCAGTTCTTCGCGCAGGAAGCGGCTCAGGCGTTGGGTGGCGCCCAGGTGGGCGTGTTCTTCCCACTTGGCGCGGTAGTCAATGTCCAGGTCGAGTTGTTCAACGATTTCGTCAATCAGTCCCAGGTACCACTGTTCGGCTTCCAGGTTCGTGCCAAGGCGGGTCAGGTCAATGATGACAGCCCGGCGTTCCTGTTCGCGCAGGCGTTCGGCGGTGCGCACCATCAGGCTGGATTTTCCCATCTGGCGGGCGGTCAGCACATAGCAAAAATCGCCGGCCAGGCAGTGAGCCAGCAGTTCGTCATCGGCCGGGCGCGGCAGGTAGATGCCGGCGCCCGCCTGCACGGTTCCGCCGACGGTAAAGATGGGGGGATTGGGCATACTATTTCTCCAAATGCCTGCCGAAATATTCGGCATACAATTCACAGCGAGGCACGGTGCAATCACCGACACGATTAACCAGCCCGGCGCCGTGCAAACGATTATAGAGCAAGTCGTCTTCGCAAGACTGGCGGCGGATGACCGCGAGCATGGCGCGTGCCAGGTCGGGGCGCTCCGCAAAGCGTGACAGATGACGGCGCAAGTGGTCGCCGAAGGGACCATCGTCACCGGCGGCGTTGGCGAACAGGCTTTCGGGGTTCATTTCGCCAACCGAGACGCGGTAGAGCGCCTGGCGGGTGAGATAGGGATGCCCGCCCAGTAGTTTGTGCAGGCGTTGAATCTGGGACGGGTCAAAGGGGCTGCCGTGCCGGTCGTTCAGGTCGGCAGTTTGCGCCAGGCTGAAATCGTCCAGCCGGATGACTTCGCCAACGTTGAAGGGCGATTGTTTCAGGTCGTCAATCAACAGGTACGGTTCGGTGGAGATGACCAGCGCCAGGTCGAGTTTGCGCCATTCGGGAACGGTGGCGCGGTTGTTATGCCAACTGCGCAGCATTCCAAAAAAGTCGGAACGGAAAGGGCAACCCAACATGCGGTCCACTTCATCCATCACCAGCGTAACCGGCTTCTCCAGCGCCTTGAGAGCGTAGCGGCGCAGGTACTTGGTGGCAGACTGGACGTGTCCCAGCCCGCTCTGCCAAATCGGCTCAACCGGAGCGTCCAGGTCGAGTTCATCGGCAATCCAGCGGCAAAAGCCCTGAAAGAACAGCGCCGGGTCGTTGAGCATGGCTTCATCGAGC
The DNA here is from genome assembly GCA_020722265.1 of Anaerolinea sp. Classification (GTDB taxonomy): domain Bacteria; phylum Chloroflexota; class Anaerolineae; order UBA4142; family UBA4142; genus DYLA01. The sequence goes on along the minus strand of DYLA01000200.1, from coordinate 1,645 downwards.
AGTTGAAAATCCAGGAAGGCGACTGCGTTCCCCTTTTGGCGAGCCTGCTCGGCAACACGCACCAGCAGGGAGGATTTGCCAATCTGGCGTGGGGCTTTGATGACAATGGTCGCGCCGCCGCGCGCAATCTCACGCCGGCAGGCGGCATCGGCGGGTCTCTCGATGTAAAAACGCGATTCGACCTGGAGGGTGCCGTCCGGTCTCTCCATCTGCCCAATGTCTGCCGAGGCAGTTGGGCGCGGCAGTCCGCTCTCCGGTTGGAGCAAGGACTGTTTCTCGCGCAGGTCGGCGAGGCGCAGTTCGCCGCCGCTGATGGCGGTACGCAGTTCCGCAGCCAGCGCGGAGGTATCGGCTTCGGAACGCCAAAAAGCCCAGTTGAGCGGGTTCAGGTAGGCGCTGAGCGGGTAGTCAAAGGGGGCGGTATAAGCCACCCGCACCGGCAGGATGCGCGGCAAGCCGCTCGCTCTAGCGCGACCGAGCCGGTGGGCGCTGCTGACCTCGTACTCGACCATCTCACTGTGGGCCGAACTGGCAGAGAGCAGGGGAATCAGGAAATCACAGTTTTCCAGTTCGCGCTGAATGCGTCCGCGCCATTCCTCCCCAACCGGCATGACCTGGTCAATGAAAACATCGTGTTCACGGCTGAGTTCCGCATAAAGCGCCAACGCCAGGGCTTCATCGGGCTGCGCGCCGCGCTTATAACTGAGGAAAATTCGTTTGCGTCCCGGCGCTATTTTGGGCGCCTCCACCGCTTGGGTTGGGTAATACAACCGCAGGGTCTCCGCCGGAACGTCTTTTTCCAGGATGTCAACCTTCACCAGCCCTTGCTCCCGCCAGCCGCCCAGGGCTTTCTCCATCGGCAGGATAAAAGCCGCCCGCGCCTCCTGACGGGTATCTGCCGCCACGACTAAGCCAACTACGCCGCCCAGGGCTTCGTCCCAAATCGCGCCGCCGCTAAACCCCGGTTGGACGAAATAACCGGTCTGTTTGGTATCTTCGATTTGATACCAGCCGGTCGCCTCGCGCCCCAGGATGCGCCCGGAAGCCCATACGCCGTTGGGAAACCCCTGCGGAAAGCCGAAGGCGCGGAAATCGTGCTTCCACAAATCCGGGCTGCTCACCAGCGGGGCCGGCTGCGCCCCGGCAGGCAGGTCTCCCGTTATCTCCAACACCGCCACATCGGAGGCAGAATCCCACAAAAAAGCCCGCGCGGTCAGCAGATGACCGGGGGCGAGGAGTGGGAAGTCAAGAGTCAGTTCGGCGGCGGGCATTGCCTCCGTCAAAGAAAGGTGCGTCGCCTGGGCGACAACATGCGCGCAGGTCGCGGCTTGTCCTGGGGAAACCAAAAAACCCGCTCCCACCGGCGCGCCGGAGGTGGATAGGATGCGAATCAGGCTGTTTTCGTGCGCCTTAGCCATAAAACATGACCCCTTTACGGTTGCTGGATGCGTCCATCGGAAAGATTACACAGCGCTTTGCAAGTCGAACATGGGGATATTGTAGCATTTTCTGTCGGGGGAAGGCATACAATCTTTCCAGCAATTCAAGATAGATTGCAGGTATCATCTCAAAAAGAAGGGGGAAACGTCCCGAAGGGGAAACGTCCCGCGAAGTACCCGCAGGGTGAAGGTTTCTTCCAAAGCCT
>DYLA01000199.1 GCA_020722265.1 Anaerolinea sp. | reverse complement strand
CCCTCAGCCTAGATTTCGCACCTGCGCGCTGGGACAAGCCAATTGACAGGCTAAGCCCAAGCAGAGACGCCCCGGCGGGGCGTCTCAACCGCTCTTCCCTATCGCTGGGTCTAGGGTGCGAAAGCGAGGCTCAGCATGGGTTCATTCGTCATTCGTTATGAGCGCTGCCATCCCCAACCCGATTCCCACTTGCACCCCTATTCCGTGCACGAACAGGTTGTCGAACACGTTGTGCAACGAGAGCGCGACGAGCGTTCCGAGCAACCCCGCCGCCACGCCGCGTCCAAGTCCAGTCGACGCGCGCACCGCACGCCAACCCTGCCAGAACGCCGCGCCCCACAGCAGCAGATACGCGCCCAAGCCCAGCCCACCGGTCTCCGCGGCGACGTTGAGATAATAGTTGTGCGCGTGCCCCAGCGGATCGCTCCAGTACGGCAGGGCGTACGCCGGATAGACCGGCGCGTAATTGCCGATGCCGACGCCGAGCCAAGGGTGCGTCGCGAACATCATCGCCGCGACCTGCCAGTGCGCCATCCGCTCGACAATCGCGAAATTCGCGTCGTCCACCTTCACCCCGCGCACATCGAACACGCCCCAGTAATCGGCGATGCCGGCAAATCGCGCCGCAATCGCTTCGGGAATGAGGTTGATGCTGCTCAGCAAAACGACGAACGCGAGCGCGAACGCGGCAACCAGCGTCAGCGCGAACGCGCGGCGACTCTGCACGATGATCGTGACGAGCAACCCCGCACCGATGCCGATCCACGCCCCGCGCGACCAACTCATCAACGCGGCGGCGAGCATCGAGCCCAGCGCGAGGACGGCAAGGATCGCCAGCCCCCACGTTCCGAGTTTCAGATTCCATGTTTCCGGTTGGGACAACTTGAAACCCGGCGCCTGAAACCGAAAACCCGTGAGAACTCCCAGCGCGACCGGCGCGATCAGCGCGAGGTACCCCGCGTACGGATTGGGCTGCTCGAACGTTCCGTACGCGCGCATAAATCTGCCGAAGAGCGCGAACCCTTCGGGACCAACACGAAAGAGAAACTGATAGATGCCGATGCCGGCTTCTGCCAGCCCAGCGAACAGCATCACCGCGAGCGCGCGCCGGCCCCTTGCTCCATCGAGATTGTTCGCGACGTACAGATACACCCCGAACATCTCCAGCCACTTGACCAACTCCTTGATCGAGTGCTCGAGCGACCGCGCGCCCGTCGTCGAAAGGAGCGCCGCACCGAGAAAAAGCGCGAACGGCAGCGCGAGCGGCGGAAATCGAATCGCGAGGCGGCGTTCCCGCGCGCTCAGCCGCGCGAACCAAAGCGCGAGCAGCAGCGCGACGCACACATCAACCGCCGTGAGATTGCCAACGCCGAGGGGGATTGGAAACCACGACCCGAACGGTACCGCGAGTATCGCGAGATACAGCGCAAGTTCGTGCCAGCGCATCAGCGCGAGCGCGACGAGTGTGCCGCTAATCAGCACGACCGCGCTCGTCAGCGGCAAAAGAATCAGCGCGCCGGCGACGAAAACGAGCGCCAGCGCGAGCCACACTCGCGCGTTAGCCAATCGGCGGGTTGAATCGTTGACTATCTGGTCAAGCACGACTATTCGACAGGCGACGGCGAAAGTACGCCATCGTCTTTTCCAGTCCCTCATCGAGTCCCACGCGCGGCTCCCAACCGAGAATCCGCTTGGCTTTCGAAATGTCGGGGCAGCGACGGCTGGGGTCGTCCACCGGACGCGGACGAAAGACGATGCCGGCACGGTTGCCGGTCAGCGCGTTGATTTTCTCGGCGAAGGTGAGAATCGAAATCTCATTCGGATTGCCGAGGTTGACCGGCAGCGTCTCGTTCGACGCGAGCAAACGCGCGATGCCCTCGACGAGATCGCTCACGTAGCAGAACGAACGCGTCTGCGAACCGTCGCCATGCACGGTAAGTGGCTCGCCGCGCAGTGCCTGGCCGATGAATTCCGGCACGACGCGTCCATCGTCGAGCGCGTTGCGCGGACCGTAGGTGTTGAAAATGCGGACGATGCGCACGTCTACGTTGTGATGGCGATGGTACGCCAACGTCATCGCCTCCGCGAATCGTTTGGCTTCATCGTACACGCCGCGCGGACCGATGGGGTTGACGTTGCCCCAATAGTCCTCGCGCTGCGGATGGACGAGAGGTTCGCCGTACACTTCCGAAGTCGAAGCGAGCAAGAAACGCGCCCCCTTGGCGCGCGCCAAGCCGCATACCTTGTGCGTTCCGAGCGCGCCGACCTTGAGCGTTTGAATCGGATACGCCATATACGAGACCGGACTCGCTGGCGACGCAAAATGCAACACCGCATCGAGATACCCTTCGATGCGGATGTACTCGGTCACATCCTGTCGGATAAAATGAAAGCGCGGGTGATTCCGCAGGTGCGCGATGTTGTCGGGGCTGCCGGTGATGAAATTGTCAATCGCGATCACTTCGTCGCCGCGCGCGAGAAAATAATCGCACAGGTGCGAGCCGATAAAGCCCGCGCCACCCGTGATCAAGATACGCATCGGTGTTTATACCTCCACAAACGATGTTGTGGCAATTATAAATGACAAACGAACAAATGACAAATGACGCATGAACAAATCCCAACATCCAACCACCCCACTACTCAACGATCCAACTGGGCTATCGTCGCGCAGGTCAACATCCAGACGAATGCGAGGTCAACGTAAAAGTACGCCGCGTCAATCATCCCATGCGCGAGCGCGGCAGTCATACCCGCCATCAGTCCGATGGCGAGCGCGCGCGCCGAGACGCTGCGGGCGACAATTCTCTGCCCCGCGCGGTAGAACTCGAACAACATCCATCCCAGCGCGACGACGCCGAGCGCGCCCAGCCGCACCCAGAAATCGAGCACGAGGTTGTGCGGATGCGAAAGATTCGGCTCGCGCCATGCCGCCGGGTTGATGTACTTGGGATACTCGTACAGAAAATTGTCCAGCCCGACGCCGAAGAGTGGATGATCGCGAATCATCGCGACTCCCGATTCCCACACGCTCACGCGGAAGAAACCGGTGCCGGTGCCGATTTGGAAGAGCGACTGCGCGCGCTCGGTCTGCAGAAATGGAATCGCCAGCGCGAGGCCGAGCACGACCAGTGCGACGAGCGCGAGCCGCACGCGCCTGCCACTCATCAACCCGATGAACGCGAACCCAGCCGCTAGCCCCAACCACGCGCCGCGCGAGTAGGTCAGGTACAGCGCGAGCGCGATGGGAATGGCTGCGAGCGCGTACGCCAGACGTTTCTTCTCCTCCTGCCACAACGCCAGCGCCATCGCGAGCGGCAGTGCGCGATCGAGGTAGAGCGCGAGATTGTTCGGCGAGCCGTAGACCGCCAGCACGCGCCGCACCCCTTCGCCCACGATGACCCAATCGGTGAAGCAAAACTGATACAAACCAATGAGCGATACGGCGACAGCAGAGAGAATGAACGCGTCCGCCAAGCGCCATAACTCGCGCCGCGTGAGAGAGGACGCGCGAATCAGCGCGTACAGCAACGCCGGCTCTAGCACGATCACGCGAAACTCGCGGCTCGCCACGCCGAAATTGTCGGCGGTCAGCACGGAGACAAGTCCAAGGAGGACGAAGAGGATAATCGCCCAGTCACGTGTTTCCAGTTTCAGGTTCAAACCCCAAACCTGAAACTTGAAACGCGCCACCATACGCCATGCCCATCCCGCGACCGCTGCGAGCGTCAGCAATTCGACCATCGAGAATTGCATCCCGCCGATGAGGGTCTTGGGAAAGAGATAAAACGGAATAGCCAAGACGGTGATCGCCAAGCCCAAATCGAGCCGGAGCGCGAAGAGGCAAACCACCAACGCGAGGAACGCGACACTCAAAATGACATTCGGCGCAGAGTACAGGGCAAGCGCGCTCGCCGCGACGAGCGCGCCTTGCGCGAGTTCTGGCAACGCGGCAAACCGCGCGGCGATGGTCTCCCCAACGCGCTCGAACGGAAGTTGCCAGAAGGCTAGCGCGCCGCGCCACAAACCAACGAGCGCGACGAGCGCGAGCGTGGCAAGCATCGCGTACGCGCGCCCCCAATCGAACGTGGCGGGCTGCACTGGTGCGGCGATGGCACGCGTGAGCGCATCGAAAAGGGGGCGCGGTTGGAGATTCTTGTCCACGAGCGCGAATCCCCACAGCGGATCGTCGGCGGGTGCGTTCGGCTGGAAGGTCTGCGCGATCAGCACCGGCATCCATGCCCATTCGCTCCGCGCACGCGCGACCGCGTCCGCGAGCCGCGCACTCTGCACGGCTTCGGTATCCGTACCCCATGGCGAGGGCGCGCCGCGCCAATCCGCCGGGAGCGCATTCCATCCGAATTCGACCGCCCAGACCGGCTTGGCGGCGTCCCCGTAGGCGAGCATTTCCTCGCGTAGCAAGATCGCGCGCGAAAAATTGAACACATCCTTGTCCACGCGTCGGTCCTCTGGACCGCTCCACATTCCATACGGTTTGACCGCGACGATGTCGAAATCCTCGCGCGCGCCGGCTTGGTACAGACCGCGCAGGAACAGCACATCGGAATAATCTGGGTGACCGCGAATCAATTCGCCGTTGGGTGCGAGACCGGCGGCAAGAATTCGAACGCGCGGATCTACCGCGCGCGCCGATGTCGCTCCCGCGCGCAAGAGCGCGGCATAATCGAGCGGGTCAGCGTTGCGTCGGCCCCAAAATGGGTGGACGTTGGGGTTGTCCCAAATCTGAATGTGCCGAACGCGTTCGCCATAACGCGTGACGAACGCGGCGACAAAGCGCGCGTAATCGTTCACATCGGCAGGAGGCGCGGTCACCACCGGGCGGTCCATCTCGCTGCGCGCCCACTCGGGCGAAGTGTCGAGCACAGCGACCAGTTCCAACCCAGACGCGCTCGCCGTGTCCACCAGGCGGTCCCACCGGGTCCAAGCGAATTCGTTCCGACGCGGCTCGATGGCGTTCCAGTAGAAATGCTGACGCACCAGGGTCAAACCCGCCTCGCGGATGACGCGAATGACGCGCGCCAAGTCCGCGTCCGAGTACTGCTCCAAGGCGACGTTCACGCCCCAACGCGTCTCGCTCATCGCGCCGTACGTCACCCCGCGCGTTTGCGTTTGCAGATCGCGCAGCGTCGCGAACGCGAGCGCGACGGAGGCTGCCAGCGCCGCCGCGCAAAAAAGCAAGACCGCGAGTCGCCCAAAGGCCGCCTTTCGTCCTTCGTCTTTCGTCCTTTGTCTTTCGTCAATCATAGAGCAACAGGGTAACGCTACATTCAATCGTGGAGACGTCAAAACTGGTGCACTTGATGCCC